>JBDTWT010000085.1:0-7117 GCA_040006555.1 Chloroflexota bacterium | reverse complement strand
TGATGATCACCCACTACCAGCGCATGCTGAACTACGTGAAGCCGCAGTTCGTGCATGTCCTTCTCGACGGGCGGATCGTGATGTCCGGCGGCGAGGAGCTCTCGCGGCAGCTCGAGGCCAACGGCTACGACTGGGTTCGGGAGCAGGTTGGAGTTCCGGCGGGGACCGGCGACGAGGCATCGGCTCCCGAGCCGGTGGCCCCGCACTAGCGAGTCGCGCGAAACCGATGGCCATCGAGCAGGCAGTTCCCGGGGTCCTGGACGGGACCGCGCTGCGCGCCGACTTTCCGATGTTCGACCGCCTGCATCGCTCGGGGCGCACGCACTCGTTCCTCGACTCCGCCGCGTCGTCGCCGAAGCCGCGCGCGGTGATCGATGCGGTGGCTGACACCTACGGGCATCACTACGCCAACGTCCACCGTGGCATCTATGAGCTGAGCGAGGACGCCACGGGGCGGTTCGAGGGGGCCCGCCTCGCGCTGGCGCGCTTCATCGGCGCGCCGAGCGAGCGTGAGGTGATCTTCGTCCGCAACGCCACTGAGGCGATCAACCTCGTGGCGTACAGCTGGGGTCGCACGAACCTCGGCCCCGGGGACCTGATCCTGGCGACCGAGATGGAGCACCACGCCAACCTCGTGCCGTGGCAGCAGCTGGCCGCGGCGACCGGAGCGTCGCTGGAGTTCGTGCGGATCACCGACGACGGCCGCCTCGACCTCGACGACATGCGGTCACGCCTCGCGCGGGGCCCGAAGCTCGTCGCCTTCAGCCAGGTGAGCAACGCGCTGGGCACCATCAACCCGGTGGCCGAGATCACCCGCATGGCGCACGAGGCGGGGGCGCTGGTCGTCCTGGACGCGGCGCAGAGCGTTCCGCACATGCCGGTCGACATCGAGGCGCTCGGCGTGGACTTCCTGGCGCTGTCGGGCCACAAGATGCTCGGCCCCTCGGGGATCGGCGCGCTGTGGGGCCGTCGCGCGCTGCTCGACGCAATGCCGCCCTTCATGACCGGCGGCAGCATGATCACGCGGGTCACGCTCGAGGGAACCGAGTGGAACGAGGTTCCGTGGAAGTTCGAGGCCGGGACCCCGGCCATCGCCGAGGCGGCTGGCCTTGGCGCGGCGGTGGCGTACCTGGAGGCGCTGGGCATGGACAACGTGCGCGCCCACGAGCGGTTCCTCTTCGAGCGTGCCTGGGCCGCGCTCGACGAGATCCCCGGCATCCGGCTGCTGGGACCCTCCGACCCCGGGGAGCACGCCGGCGTGATCAGCTTCGTGCTGGATGGCGTCCACCCGCACGACATGGCGACGGTCTTCGACAGGCAGGGCGTCGCGGTGCGCGCGGGGCACCACTGCGCGCAGCCGGTGATGCTGCGGTACGACCTGCCGGCCACGACGCGCGCCAGCTTCTACGTCTACAACGATCTCGACGACATCGATCGGCTGCTGGAGGCCATCCACGCGACCCGGAAGCTCTTCGGGACGGCGTGATGGACAACCTCTACCGCGACTTCATCCTCGAGCACTACCGGAACCCGCACAACCAGGGCGTGCTCGACCCGCACGACCTCCACTTCGCCGATTCGAACCCGACCTGCGGAGACGAGATGTCGATGACCATTCGCCTCGACGAGGCCAAGGAGCGCGTGGCTGAGGTCGCGTTCGACGGGCGGGGCTGCGCGATCAGCCAGGCATCGGCGTCGATCCTCACCGACGAGCTGATCGGCATGACCGTCCAGGAGCTGCGGGACCTCGATGCGCGCGCCGTCGTCGAGAACCTCGGCGTGCCCATCGGCCCGGCGCGGCTGAAGTGCGCGCTGCTGTCCTACAAGGTCCTCCAGGGCGCGGTCATCGGCGGCGAGGCCAGGTGGCCGGAGGAGGCCGACATGCTGACCGATGCATACGAGGGAGGCGCCTCACCGTGACCGATACAGGGATCCGCGAGGTCGGCGTCGCCGATGCGATCGCGCTCGCGCGCGACGGCTACCGGGTCATCGACGTCCGGGAGCAGAACGAGTGGGACGCGGGCCACATCCCCGGCGCGACGCTGGTGCCGCTCGCGGACGTCACGACGCGCATCGGCGAGGTGGTCGCCGACAAGGGCATGCCGTTGCTGGTCCACTGCGCGGTCGGCGGACGCTCGGCGCGCGTCTCGAGCCTGCTGGCGCAGATGGGCTACACGAACGTCGTGAACCTGAAGGGCGCGATCAGCCAATGGAAGGAGCTGGGCGGCGACTGGGAGGAGCCCCCGCAGCTGCTGACCCCGTCGCAGACACGTCGCTACGCGCGCCAGATGCTCATCCCGGAGATCGGCGCGGAGGGACAGCGGAAGCTGCTCGACTCGAGCGTGCTGCTCATCGGGGCGGGCGGGCTCGGCTCGCCGATCGCGCTGTACCTCGCCGCGTCCGGCATCGGCACCATCGGCCTCGTCGACGACGACGTCGTGGATGAGTCCAACCTCCAGCGCCAGGTGCTCCACGGCGTGGACCGCGTCGGCATGCGCAAGGTCGACTCGGCCGAGAAGACGCTGGCCGGCCTGAATCCGGAGACCCGTGTCGTGAAGCACGCCGAGCGGCTTACGGCCGACAACGTCGAGCGGCTCATCGCTGGGTACGACATCGTGGTGGACGGGACCGACAACTTCGACACGCGCTACGTCCTGAACGACGCGGCCGTACGGCTGCGCAAGCCCGTCGTCCACGGCTCGATCTACCGCTGGGACGGCCAGGTCACCACCTTCGTGCCGTTCGACGGCCCGTGCTACCGATGCATGTACCCGACCCAGCCACCGCCCGAGCTGGCCCCCGCGTGCGACGTGGCGGGCGTGCTCGGCGTGCTGCCCGGCATCGTCGGCCTGTTGCAGGCGAACGAGGTGTTCAAGCTCGTCCTGGGTGTCGGCCAGACGCTCGCCGGACGCCTGCTCATGTTCGATGCGCTCGGCACCACCTTCGACGAGGTCCGCATCTGGCGCGACCCCGCCTGCCCGGCGTGCGGCGAGTCGGTCGTGCAGGCCTCGACCGAGCAGCCGATCGTGGCGGTCGGCCGATGAGCACCGTTCGCATCCCGCCCGTGCTGCGCGAGGAGACCGGGGGGAACCGGACCGTCGAGGTTCGCGGCGCGACCGTGGCCGAGGCGCTCGAGGACCTCTTTGCGCGACACCCCGAGCTCAGGCAGCGGGTCACGGAGGACGGAGAGCTGTCGCCCTTCATCAACGTGTACGTCAACGATCGCGACGTTCGCTATCGCGACGGCCTGGCGACCGAGATTGGTCCGGACGACACCGTGATCCTGCTTCCGGCCATGGCCGGGGGTGCTCGCTAGCCGGATGCAGGCCACGCCCGACGCGGCCACCGACCTGCTCGGCGCCGTCGGCGATACGCCGATCGTCGAAATGCCTCGTCTCGCGCCGCACGCGGGCGTCCGCCTCTACGCGAAGCTCGAGGGCAACAACCCGACGGGAAGCGTCAAGGACCGTGTCGCGCGGGCAATGATCGAGGCGGCTGTCGCCGACGGCTCGCTGCGTCCCGGGCAGACCATCCTGGAGCCGTCAAGCGGCAACACCGGGATCAGCCTCGCCATGATCGGCTCGCGGCTCGGCTACCCCGTCCGCGTGGTGATGCCCGACAACACGACGCCCGAGCGCGAGCAGCTCCTCAGGCTGTTCGGCGCGGAGATCGTGTTCTCTCCGGGCGCGGAGGGGTCGAACGGCGCCATCCGGCTCGCGGAGGAGCTCGCGGCGGCCGATCCCGACCTCTACATGCCGTTCCAGTACGGCAACGAGGCGAACCCGCACGTCCACGAGACGACCACTGGTCCCGAGATCCTGCGTGACGTCCCCGACCTCGACGTCTTCGTGGCGGGTCTCGGGACGGGCGGCACGCTCACCGGGGTCGGGCGCTTCATGCGGGCCCGGCGACCGGGCGTGCGGATCGTGGCCGCGGAGCCGCTGCCCGGCGAGCTGGTGCAGGGCCTCCGCTCGCTTGAGGATGGCTACGTGCCCCCGGTCCTCGACGAGTCGGTCCTCGACGACCGCTACCTCGTCTCCAACCGCGACGCCGTGACCGGCGTCCGGCGCCTGCTCCGGGAGGAGGGGCTGTTCGTGGGCCTCTCCTCCGGCGCCGCCGCGGCCGTCGCGCTGCGCGTCGCGGCGGAGATGGAGAGCGGCGTGATCGTCGTCCTCTTTGCCGACGCCGGCTGGAAATACCTCTCGTCCGAGCTGTGGACACGGGACCTGGACGAGCTGGAGGAGGAGCTCGAGGGTTCGATGCTGTGGTGACCGATGCCGCCGCCCGCCTGACGCTGACCGCCGAGGTCGCCGACGAGCTGCTCGCCCACGCGCGCGAGGAGCTCCCGAACGAGGCCTGCGGCCTCATCTCCGGGGATCTGGTGGCTGGACGGGCGACGCGCTATCACCGGGCGCGGAATGCCGAGGCGAGCCCGCTCCGCTACAACGTCCACCCCGATGACCTCGTTCGGATCGTCTTCGCCATCGACGAGGCGGGCGAGGACCTGGTCGCGATCTTCCACTCGCACACCCACACGCCGGCCGTCCCCTCGCCCACGGACCGGCGCAGCGCGCAGTACCCGGGGGTCTTCTACCTGCTCGCGACGCTCTCCGACGGGGGCGCGCCACCGGCTAGGGCGCTCCGCGCGTGGCGCATCCACGGCGGACAGAGCTTCGAGGTACCGCTGCGCATCGAGTGACCCGCCGCGCGCCGGCTCAGCAGCCGTCGGCGCTGAGCGTCTGGACCTCTCCGGACGCGACGTCCAGGGCGAGCTCCAGCTCGCAGGGGCCCTCTTCGTTCCCCGATCTACCCGCCAGCGCGCCGTCGGTCGGGTCGCGATACACGGCGTGGATCTCGCCCGTCCGCCGGTCGAGGTACTTCGCCGACCACATCGGCGCTCCGCCGTGATCGGGAACCAGCGTCCGTTCGTGGAGGAGGGTGTAGTCGTTCGGGGCGCCCCCGAGCGTATCGGCCAGGTGTCGTGCGCCCGCGGCCTCGTTCGGTTCGGCCGCGCGTGACGTCCCCGCCGGCAGCGTCGCCCCGGCGCAGAGCACCACGGCCAGCGCGACCGCCGCGGGGCGGCCCAGCGACGCCGGGCGCGAGTGGGCGGTCATGGCTCTGACGTGGCTCCGATGGCGGGATGCGGCTCGTATGACAACGTAGGACAGTGTGGCAAAGGCGATACTCAGCGTCTCCCCGTGCGACACGGTCGGCAATGACCCATCGGTGTAGGCTTCGGGCATGACCACCGCCGCGCCGAGCACGGCCCGATCCGCCGCGACGGTCCATCTCGATCGCCTCCGAAGGGCGGCCGACGCCGCCGGCGAGCGAGGGATCGACGCCCTGCTGATCACCCCGTCGCCGGACTACGCGTACCTGCTGGGCTATCGGCCCCCGGTCCTCGAGCGCCTCACCTGCCTGGTCGTGAGGCCGGACGCGCAGCCCGTGCTGATCCTTCCTCACCTCGAGGAGCCGCTTGCTCGGCACGAGATGGGCGAGCTGGCCGACACGGTGAGCCTCGTCCCATGGGAGGAGACCGATGATCCGATCCGGCTCGTCCAGCAGCTGCTCGCCGGGACGGCGCGCGTTGCCGTGCAGGACCAGATGTGGGCGCGCTTCGTCCTGCGCCTTCGGGCGGCGCTCGATCCGGCGTCGCTCGTCGAGGCAGGCCCGACCATGAGCTCCCTGCGTCGCGTCAAGTCGCCCGACGAGGTGGATCGCCTGCGCGCCGCAGCACGAGCGGCCGATGCCGCAATGGAGACGATCACCCGGGAGCGCCTGAGCGGACGGACCGAGGCCGAGGTGAGCGCTCGGATCCGCGCCCTACTCCTGGAGCACGGGCACCAGGCCGCCGACTTCGCCATCGTCGCGTCCGGCCCCAACTCGGCCAGCCCGCACCACGATCCGGGGGAGCGGGTGATCCAGCCCGGCGACGCGCTGGTCCTCGACATCGGCGGCAGCCTGGGCGGCTACTGCAGCGACACGTCGCGCACGGCGTTCGTCGGGCAGCCGCCCCCGGACTTCGCGGCGCTGTACGCCGTCCTCCAGCAGGCCCAGCGGGCCGCCTGCGAGGCGGTCCGCCCCGGCGTTCCGTGCAGCGAGGTCGATGCCGTGGCACGCGGCATCATCGAGGAGGCGGGGTACGGCGAGGCGTTCATTCATCGCACCGGCCACGGGATCGGCATGGAGACGCACGAGGAGCCGTACATCGTGGCCTCGAACCCCGAGCCGCTCCAGGCGGGCCACGTCTTCAGCGTGGAGCCCGGGATCTACATCGGCGGGGAGTGGGGCGCGCGGATCGAGGACATCGTGGTCTGCACCGAGACCGGCGGCGAGCGCCTGAACGTGACCTCCACCGACCTGTACGAGGTCGAGTAGCGCCCTACCGCGGCTCGCGGTGCGAGGAGACCACCGAGAGCAGGACCTGGTCGATGGCCGCGTTCGCCTCGTGGATTGCGGCCGTGACGTCGGCCACGTCGGCGGCCCGCTTGCGAAGGTGCCCGGCGATCGCGTCGATCACCGGCGAGCGGAAGAAGAGGAACGCCTCCACGGTCTCGGCCACCGACAGTCGCGCGGCCGAGGCCTCGGCGCCGTAGAGCGCGCCCATCTTCTCCGCCTCCTCGAGCAGGATCTGCCGCTCGGCACGGTTGCCGGCGCCCACGTACTCGATGACGAGCTGGAAGGTCCGCTGCCCCCAGCGCCGGAACTCGTCGCGCTGCGCCGCGGACAGGCGTGCCTGCCATGGCTGCCCGCCGTAGCCGGTGCGCTGAATGCGCCGGTGGAGCTCGCCGGCCATCGTCTGCGCCGAGCCCGGCAGGCGCTGCATGCCATACCGCTGGCGGCGCGGCGCGTTGATCATCGCCTCGAGACTGGAGCGCAGGAAACGCCGATGCCCGCCCGGGGTCTGGTAGCTCTGGACCTTCCCGGAGTCGCCCCAGCGCCTCAGCGTGTCAGGGCCCACGCCGACAAGCCGCGAGGCGGCACCGAGCGGCAGCCACGGGTCGTCAGGGTCCTGAGACGGCGGTCGATCGGGCACTCAAAGCCTCTGAAATCTTGTCGGAGAACCCTACGCCATGCACATCGCGACCGTGAGCACGGCGACCAGCGCCCCCGACCG
>JBDTWT010000084.1:0-7131 GCA_040006555.1 Chloroflexota bacterium | reverse complement strand
TCCGCAGCGACGCGCTCGGCGAGGTGGCACGGGGGATCGAGAACCTCGAGTTCGCGACCGGCATCCCGCACCTGCTCAAGGGCGGCTTCAGCGAGCAGGTGTCGACGGGGATCGACGTCTACCAGATCCGTCAGCCACTCGGCGTCGCGGCGGGCATCACCCCGTTCAACTTCCCGGCCATGGTGCCGATGTGGATGTTCGCCAACGCCATCGCGTGCGGGAACACGTTCGTGCTCAAGCCGTCGGAGAAGGACCCGTCCGCATCGGTCTACATGGCCGAGCTCCTCAAGGAGGCAGGACTGCCGGACGGTGTCTTCAACGTCGTGCACGGCGACAAGGTGGCGGTCGACCGGATCCTCGAGCACCCGGACATCGCCGCGGTCAGCTTCGTCGGCTCCACGCCGATCGCCCGCTACATCTACGAGACGGGCACCCGGCACGGCAAGCGGGTGCAGGCACTGGGCGGGGCGAAGAACCACATGGTCGTTCTTCCCGACGCGGACATCGAGATGGCGGCCGATGCGGCCGTCTCCGCCGCCTACGGCTCCGCCGGCGAGCGGTGCATGGCGATCAGCGTCGTCGTCGCCGTCGGCGACGTGGCCGATCCGCTGGTCGACGCGATCGAGCAGCGCCTCCCGAAGATCACCGTCGGGCCGGGGAACGAGGAGGGCTCGGAGATGGGCCCGCTCATCACGAAGGAGCACCGCGACAAGGTGGCCTCGTACCTCGACTCCGGGAAGCACCAGGGCGCGACGCTCCGTGTCGACGGCCGCGCGCACGTGCTCTACACCGAGAGCAAGGGCTTCTTCCTCGGGGTCTCCCTGCTCGACAACGTCACCCCGGAGATGGAGTGCTACCGCAACGAGATCTTCGGCCCCGTCCTCGAGATCGTGCGCGTGCCGGACTACCCCGCGGCGCTGAACATCGTCAACGAGAACGAGTACGGCAATGGCACGGCGATCTTCACGCGCGACGGCGGCGCGGCGCGCCAGTACCAGTTCGACGTCAACGTCGGCATGGTGGGCCTCAACGTCCCGATCCCGGTGCCGGTCGCGTACTACAGCTTCGGCGGTTGGAAGCACTCGCTCTTCGGCGACCTGCACATGTACGGTCCCGAGGGCATCCAGTTCTACACGCGCGCGAAGGTCGTGACCGCCCGCTGGCCGGATCCCGGCACCTCCTCCGTGGACCTGGGGTTCCCGCGCACGCGCTAGGGAGCGACGCGGCGGCCACTGCCCATCGGCCCGTCGGTGCAAGAATGGGCCGGCATGACTGACCGATTCGAGACGCTCGCCGTCCACGCGGGCGCGGAGCCCGACCCTCAGACCGGGGCGATGGTTCCGGCCATCCAGATGAGCACCACCTTCAAGCAGGACGGCGTCGGTGGCCTGCGCGGCGGGTTCGAGTACGGGCGCAGCGGCAACCCCACGCGGCAGGCGCTCGAGAAGGCCATCGCGACGCTGGAGGGCGGCACGCACGGGCTCGCCTACGCCTCCGGGTTGGCGGCCACCCAGAACGTGCTGTACCTGTTGCAGCCCGGCGACCGGCTGCTGATGAGCGACGACGTGTACGGGGGAACGTGGCGGCTCGCCGACAAGGTCTGGCGCCGATACGGCATCGAGACCGATACCGCCGACCTCACCGACCTCGATGCAGTGGCGGCGGCGTTCAGCGGGTCGACCCCCCCGCGGATGGTGTGGATCGAGACCCCGTCGAACCCGCTCCTCAAGGTCGTCGACATCAGCGCCCTCACCCGTCTCGCCGCGGTCGGCGGCGCCATCACCGTCGTCGACAACACGTTCGCGACGCCGTACCTCCAGCGGCCGCTCGAGCTCGGGGCCGACCTGTCGGTGCACTCGGCGACGAAGTACCTGGGCGGGCATACCGACGTGATGGGCGGGCTCATCGCCACGCGCTCGGACGAGCTTGCTGAGCGGCTGCGGTTCCACCAGAACGCCGCCGGCGCCGTGCCGAGCCCGTTCGACTGCTTCCTGGTCATGCGCGGCATGCGAACGCTCGCGGTGCGCATGGAACGGGCGAGCGCCAATGCGCTCATCCTCGCCGTCTGGCTGGCCGATCATCCGGACGTCCGCCGCGTGAACTACCCGGGCCTCGCGTCGCATCCGGCGGCACGCCTGGTCGAGCGCCAGATGCGCCTGCCCGGCGCCATGCTGAGCATCGAGCTCGCCGACGAGGCTCGCGCGCGTCGCTTCGTGGGCTCGACCCGCCTGTTCACCCTGGCCGAGTCGCTCGGCGCGGTCGAGTCCCTGATCGAGCTCCCCGGACCGATGACCCACGCCTCGGTGGCCGGGTCCCCGCTCGCCGTTCCCGCGGCACTGGTCCGCCTGAGCGTCGGGATCGAGTCCGTGGAGGACCTGCGCGCGGATCTCGAGGCCGCCTTCGCCTCGTCCGCGGCCGCGGCGTGACGCAGGGGCAGGGCGCCGGCGCCCCACCGCCGCCCGAGCTGCCACCCCACGGGCCGACGGAGCTCGTGGAGGACGAGCGCGGCGAGCTCGTCGAGCGGCTTTCGAGCGGGACGGCGACGCTCCTGCTGATGTGGCTCGGCGGGGTGGGCGCGCTCTCCACGCTGCTCGCCGCGTGGCTGTTCGTGTGGATCGTGACGGGCGAGCGGCTGGGGATCGGCGCCCTCTTCGGAGGGTTCGGCCTCTACACGGCACTCGCCGGGGCGGCGGGGCCCTGCATCCTGTGGCTCTCGGGCCGCGCCCAGGGCCATGGGCGCGGGTGGTTCCTCCTCACCGCCGCGAAGATCTCGCTCGTGATGGTCGCGATCATCGTCGCGGTCGTGCTCATCGCCGCGCTCATCCTGGCGGGCACGGTCCCGAACGCAGCGGCGGCGGGGCCAGCGCTCCTGCTGGCCGGCATGGGCCTCGTCCTGAGCGTGATATGGGGACTCGCCACGTGGAGCGCGGACCGATGGATCGCGCGGGCTCGAGTCGCGACCTAGGCCTCAGACCTCGTAGACGCCCTGCGGCTCGGCGACTTCCACCTCGCGCCCGTAGGCCGTCGCCGCTTCGGCACGGGCCCAGGCCGACCCGTCGTCGACGGGCAGGTGAGTGAGGAGAAGGCGTCGCGCGCCGGCGACCCGCGCCGCGTCGCCGGCCTCCGCCGGCAGGAGATGCCCTCGCGGCTGGGGCGGCAGGGCGTCCTCGTCGACGGATCGGAGCGTCGCTTCGCTCACGAGCAGGTCCGCGTCGGTGGCGAGGTCTCGCAGCGCGTCGCAGGGTCCGGTATCGGCGGTGTAGGCCAGCCGGCGGCCGTCGGCCTCCGCGCGGAAGCCCCAGCACGGGATGAAGTGCTGCGTCTCGATCGGAGTGAGCGACATGCCGCCGAAGTCCATCGTGCTGCGACCGTCGTGCTCGGAGATGCGGAAGACGTCCTCGAGGTGCGTCCTGCTCCCCGCGCCGCGAGCGAGATCGTGGAGCTGATCCGCCGATCCCGGGGGCACGACCACGCGCAGGCGCTCCTCGCGCGGGCGGGAGCGCCACGGGTAGACGTAGCGCAGCGTGACGAGGTCGAGCATGTGGTCGGGGTGCATGTGGCTGACCACGACCGCGTCGAGCTCGTCGGGATGACCCTGCCGCAGCAGCTGGGCCACGACGCCTGGACCGATGTCGACCAGCAGGCGCGCACCGCCACCCTCGACCAGATACCCGGCGCACGCCTCTCCGGGATTCGGGCGGGCCGGCGAGCGGCCGAGGACCGTGAGCCGCATCGGCTTCGCGAGGGCCTAGCGCTGCCCGATGGGCACGTAATCCCGTGACCGTGGGCCGACGTAGACCTGGCGAGGCCGCCCGATCTTGGTCTCGGGTGACTCGATCATCTCCTTCCACTGCGCGATCCAGCCCGGGAGGCGCCCGATCGCGAAGCAGTTGGTGAACATGTTCTTCGGGAAGCCGATGGCCCGGTAGATGAGCCCCGAGTAGAAGTCCACGTTCGGGTAGAGCTTGCGGCTGACGAAGTACTCGTCGCTCAGGGCGACCTCCTCGAGGCGCTGCGCCACCTCGAACAGCGCGTCGTCGGCTCCGGTCGCGTGCAGGACGCGGTCGGCGGCGGCCTTGATGATCTTGGCGCGCGGGTCGAAGTTCTTGTAGACCCGATGGCCGAAGCCGGCGAGCCGGAAGGTGTCGTCGGGATCCTTCGCCTTGTCGACCCACTTCTGGACATCCCCGCCGTCCTCGACGATCCGCTCGAGCGTGAGGATCACCGCCTCGTTCGCGCCGCCGTGCAGCGGCCCCCACAGCGCGCTGATCCCGACGCTGATGCTCGCGTACAGGTTGGTATGGGCGCTGCCGACCATGCGTACCGTGGAGGTGGAGCAGTTCTGCTCGTGGTCGGCATGCAGGATGAGGAGGAGGTCGAGGGCCTTCGCGACGTCCTCGTTCACCTCGTACGACTCCGAGGGCACCGCGAACATCATGTTCAGTAGGTTCGCCGCGTAGCCAAGGTCGTTGCGCGGGTAGACGTACGGCTGCCCGATCGCCTTCTTGAACGACCAGGCGGCGAGGGTCGGCAGCTTGGCGATCAGGCGGTTGATCGTGATCTCGACCGCCGCGGGGTCGAAGATCGAGTGCGCGTCAGGGTAGAAGGTGCTCATGCCGACCGTGCCGGCGGCGAGCACCGCCATCGGGTGTGCCTGCTGCGGGAACGAGTCGAAGAAGTGGCGCATCTCCTCGCGAATGAGCGTGTGATGGGTCACCTCGGTCACGAACCGATCGAGCTGCTCGCGAGTCGGCAGGTCCCCCCAGATCAGGAGGTAGGCGACCTCGAGGAACGTCGACCGCTCGGCGAGCTGCTCGATCGGATAGCCCCGGTAGCGAAGCACGCCGGCCTCCCCGTCCAGGAAGGTGATCGCGCTGGTGCAGGCGCCCGTGTTCCCGTAGCCGACGTCGAGGGTGATGAGGCCCGTGTCGGCACGAAGCCTGGAGATGTCGACGCCTGCATCGCCATCGGTCCCGCTGACGACGGGAAGCTCCGTGCTACCGTCCTTCCACCGCAGCTCCGCGGTTCCGGCGCGCGTTGGGGCATCGGCGGTCATGTCAGCAGCTCCTCCACCGCCGCGCGCTCCTCGAGGAGCTCCGCGGTGGTCTCCGCGATCTTCTGGCGGGCGAAGTCGTCGTGCTCGATCCCCTGGACGATCTCGACGTTCCCGGGCGCGGTCGCGCGCAGGGGAAAGCCGAAGACGAGTCCCTCGGGCACGCCGTACGCATCGCTCGCAGGCGCGGGGATCGCCGCGCTGAAGGTGTCGCCCGTCGGCTGGCTCACGTGCCGCACCGTCTCGATGACCGCATTCGCCGCGCTCGCCGCACTCGACAGGCCGCGCGCCGTGATGATCTCCGCGCCGCGCTGCTGCACGGACGTGATGAACGCGTCGCGCAGCCAGGACTCGTCGCCGATGACCTCGGGCGCGGGTCGGCCCCCGATCGTTGCGTGCCAGGCGTCGGGGAACTGCGTGCTCGAGTGATTCCCCCAGATCGCAAGATCGCGCACCTCGGCCACCGGCACACCGGCGCGAGCGGCGAGCCTCGCGCGGCCCCGGTTCTCGTCGAGCATGGTCATGGCGAACCAGCGGTCACGTGGCACGCCAAGGCGCGCCGCCGACGTCGAGCCGATGAGGGCGTTCGTGTTGCATGGGTTGCCCACCACCAGCACGTGACAGTCGTCGGCGGCATTCCGCGCGATTGACTGTCCCTGCCCGGTGAAGATCCCGCCGTTGATGCCGAGCAGATCCTTGCGCTCCATGCCCTCGCGACGGGGGACCGCGCCGACGAGCAGCGCCCAGTTGGCGCCGCGGAACGCCTCATCCGTGTCCGAGGTACAGACGACGCTGTCGAGCAGCGGGAAGGCGCAGTCCTCGAGCTCCATCCGGACGCCCTCCAGCGCGGCCAGCGCGGCGGGGAGTTCGAGGAGCTGGAGGCTGACGCGGACATCGGGGCCGAGCATCTGTCCGGAGGCGATTCGGAAGAGGAGCGAGTAGCCGATCTGGCCCGCGGCGCCGGTGACGGCCACGCGCACGAGAGAGTCGGGCATCGGTCTCCTGCGGCTGCTGGGGCGGCGAGTGTAGCGCAGGCTCCGTGCCTCACCCGGCGGCGGAATCGGGCCCCGCGGACCCCGGCCCACCGGTGCGACCGGCGCCCCAGTCGGCCAGGGCGGCCGCCATCGACGGGAAGGCGATTCGAGGGAGCCAGTCGGGTAGCTCCGAGCGCGGGACCCACTCGTGCGTGCTCGACTCCGAGTCGACCACGACCTCCGCGCGGACGTCCACGGGGCGTGCCCGGTACACGACGGTCACCGCATTCGCGGCCGGCGAGTGGTACACGCCGGCGAGCGCCACGAGCTCGACCTCGAGCCCCGCCTCCTCGCGCGCGGCGCGCCGCGCGGCCGCCTCGAACGACTCGCCCGCGTCGAGGTAGCCCGCCGGCAGGTCCCACGCCCCGCGCCCGGGATCCACCGCCCTGAGCAGCAGCAGCACCGACGGCTCGCCGTCACCGGAGCGACGCTCGAGGAGCACGCCCGCCGCCGGCTTGGGGTTGGCATACCAGCCCCATCCGCACCGATCGCAGACGAGTGGCTCGTCCGCGGGCTGGGCGCAGTGGGGGCAGACCGGGACGGCGCGGCTCACGCCGCAAAGCGTATCAGGCGACCTGGACGAGGCCCGAGAGGCTGGCGCCGATGCCCAGGAACCGCTCGCGGAACCCGGGCGCGAACGAGTAGAGCATGTTCGTCCCCTGCCGCTCGCTCACGAGCACGCCCGCCTCGCGCAGGACCCGCAGGTGATGGCTGATCGTCGGCTGGCTCACGCTGCAGCACTCGGTGAAGTCGCACGCGCACACGGCTCCCTCGCCGGCCGCGCCGAGCTGGCGGACGATGGCGAGTCGAGTGGGGTCGGCGAGCGCCGCAAGAAGGGCGACGTCGCGATCGGGCTGCTGCATCACGTCCGCATGCTATCCATTGACATCAATATAGACAACCATCAATATCCGGTTCGTCGCGAAGACGCACGTGGAAGGAGGTGATGATCCGATGAGGCGCGCCGACTGTGACTGCGAGTGCACCGAGTGCTGTGCCGGCGGAGGCTGCTGCTGAGCACCTGACGGCCCGTGGGTGCCGGTC
>JBDTWT010000083.1:0-7250 GCA_040006555.1 Chloroflexota bacterium | reverse complement strand
CGCGGCGCGAGGCGCTCTCCGCGTTCGGCGACGAGACGGTGTACGCGGAGCGGGTCGTCGCGCCGGCGAGGCACGTCGAGGTGCAGCTGCTCGGCGACCGGCACGGCAACCTGGCGGTGCTGGGCGAGCGGGACTGCTCGGTGCAGCGGCGCCACCAGAAGCTGGTCGAGGAGTCCCCGTCGCCGGCGGTCGACGAGCCGACGCGAGCCCGCCTGTTCGAGAGCGCCCGCCGCATCGCCGGTGCGGTCGATTTCCACAACGCCGCGACGGTCGAGTTCCTCCTCGACGATGGGGGCAGCCACTACTTCCTCGAAATGAACACCCGGCTCCAGGTGGAGCACGGGGTGACCGAGCTCGTCACCGGCATCGACATGGTGGCCTGGCAGATACGGGTGGCGGCAGGCGAGCGGCTGCCTGCGGCGGTCCTCGAGGCCCGGCCCTCCGGTCATGCCATCGAGGTCCGGCTCTACGCCGAGGACCCATACGCAGGGTTCGCGCCGTCCGTTGGACGCGTCACCGCATGGCAGATGCCGGATGGCCCCGGCGTGCGCGTCGACGCCGGCGTCGAGGCGGACACGGACCTGCCCTCGGAGTACGACCCGCTGCTCGCGAAGGTCCTCGTCCACGCCGCGGATCGCGCCTCGGCCATTGCGCGCCTGCGCCGCGCGCTCGACGAGACCCTCATCGGGGGCGTGCAGACAGACGCCGGCTTCCATCGCTGGCTCGTCGACCATCCCGGCTTCGTCGGCGGGCGCTACGACACGTCCTTCATCGCGGCGGAGTGGGGCAACGGTCCGCCGATCGGCCGAGAGGAGCGCGCCCTCGCCGCGACGGCCGCCCTCGAGGCGCGGCGCGTGGATCCAGGCCGGCCGCCGCAGTCGCCGGAGGAGGCCGGGTCGGCCTGGGGCCGCCTCGCGCGCCAGGAGGCGCTCAGGCGATGAGCGACCTCGAGGTCGTCGTCGTCGGCGAGCCCGTCCAGCCGGCGGATGGCTGGCGCCTCGAGTGGACCGACCGCGCGCGGGGAGTCGGCCGGCTCGTGACCGGGCAGCGCGCGGTCCCCGTGGTCGTGGAGGGCGCGGGCACGGACTGGACCGTCACCCTGGGGGGCCGCAGGATCCCGGTCACCGTCCGCAGCTGGCGCGAGCGCCTGCTGGCGGAGGCCGAGACGTCCGCCCGGGGCCCGGTCGGGGCGCTCGCCGTGAAGGCGACGCTGCCCGGGCTGGTGGTGGCGGTGCGGGTTGCGCCCGGCGACGAGGTGGGGGAGGGCGACTCGCTCGTGACGATCGAGGCGATGAAGATGCAGAACGAGGTGCGCGCCCCGCGGGCCGCCCGCGTCACCGAGGTCGCCGTCGTCGCGGGCCAGGTGGTCGCCAGCGGCGCGGCCCTTCTCACCCTGGAGTAGGCCGGCCCGGGTGGGGGCGCGGGGCTTGGCCGGTAGAATGCCCCAGATGAGCGACGCCGGAGAGCGAGCGGAGCACGCGTACCGGCTCCCATCCGGCCTGGAGATCAAGACGGTCTACGGCCCCGACGACCTCGAGGGCTTCGACCCCGAGAGCGAGCTCGGCGCCCCCGGCTCCTATCCCTTCACGCGCGGCATCCACCCGTCGGGCTACCGCACGCGCCCGTGGACGATGCGGCAGTACGCAGGGTTCGGATCGGCCGAGGAGACCAACGCGCGGTTCCGCTACCTCCTCGCCCGCGGTCAGACGGGCCTCTCCGTGGCCTTCGACCTCCCGACCCAGATGGGGTACGACTCGGACGACCCGATGGCGGTCGGCGAGGTGGGGAGGGTCGGTGTCCCGATCGACTCGATCGCGGACATGGAGATCCTGCTCGACGGCATCGACCTCGCGGCCGTGTCGACCTCGATGACGATCAACGCGACCGCGGCGATCCTGCTGGCCCTGTACGAGACCGTGGCCAGGCGACGGGGGATTGACCCGCATCGGCTCCAGGGCACGATCCAGAACGACATCCTCAAGGAGTACATCGCCCGGGGGACCTACATCTACCCGCCGGAGCCGTCGATGCGGCTCGTCACCGACACCTTCGCCTACTGCCGTGCCGAGCTGCCGGCGTGGAACACGATCAGCATCAGCGGCTATCACATGCGGGAGGCGGGAGCGACCGCCGTCCAGGAGATCGCGTTCACGGTGGCGAACGCCGTGGCCTACTGCGAGGCCGCGACCGCCGTCGGCCTCGCCTTCGACGAGTTCGCGCCCCGCCTGTCGTTCTTCTTCGCGGCCCACAGCGACCTGTTCGAGGAGGTGGCGAAGTTCCGTGCCGCCCGGCGCGTCTGGGCCACGGTAGCCCGCGAGCGGTTCGGCGCCAGCGACCAGCGCTCGATGGCGATGCGCTTCCACGTCCAGACCGGCGGCTCCACGCTCACCGCGCAACAGCCGGACGTGAACGTCGTCCGCACCACGGTCCAGGCCCTCGCCGCCGTGCTGGGCGGCACCCAGTCGCTGCACACCAATGCCCTGGACGAGGCGCTCGGTCTCCCGACGCCCTCCACCGCGCGGCTCGCCCTGCGAACGCAGCAGGTGCTGCACGCGGAGGCCGGCATTCGGGCCACGGTCGACCCGCTCGCGGGGTCGTACTACGTCGAGTGGCTCACCGACCGGATGGTGGACGCGGCGCTCGAGGAGCTCGCCGCGATCGACGAGCGCGGCGGCATCCTCGCCGCGCTGGCGGCGGGGTACCAGCAGGATGCCATCGGCGACGCGGCCTACGAGATGCAGCGCGCGATCGAGTCGGGGGAGCGGATCATCGTCGGCGTCAATGCATTCACCGACGAGGGCGTGGAGCAGCGACCGGCGGCCCAGGTCATCGATCCTGAGCTGGAGGCTCGCCAGGTCGAGCGGACGCGGTCCGTGCGGGCCAACCGGGACCAGCGCGCACCCGACGAGGCGATCGCGGCCCTGGAGGCGGCCGCGTCCGGCACCGAGAACGTGGTGCCACGCATCCGGGCGTGCGTGGACGCCGACGTCACCCTCGGCGAGATCTCGCACGCCCTGCGCCGCACCTGGGGAGAGCACCGCGCATGAGCGACGCCGGGCCAGCGTCAGGCCCGATCCATCACGTGGCGGTCGTCGTGCGCTCGATCGAGGAATCGCTACCTCGCTACCACGAGCTCCTCGGGCTCGAGCCGGACGCCGAACCGGTCGTCTTCGAGGCGCAGCGCGTGAAGCTGTGCTTCCTCCCGACCGGGCCGGACCCCGCCGCCCACATCGAGCTCATCGAGCCGATCGACGCCGAGAGCGGCGTGGCGCGCTTTCTCGTCGAGCGAGGCGAGGGCCTCCACCACGTCTGCCTGACGACCGATGACCTGCCGAGCGCGCTCGATCGGCTCGTCGCCCACGAGGCCGAGCTCATCGATCGCGAGCCGCGGCCGGGCGCCCACGGCTCGGTCGCCTTCGTCCATCCCCGCACGCTCAACGGCGTGCTGTGGGAGCTCCTCCAGCGGAAGAGTTGAGGCGCGGCCTCAACTCTCGATGGCGCGTCTGCTCAGGCGACGCGTGCCTCGTGCAGCAGGCGCGGGATGTGGGATGGCGAGTCGGCCACGCGGATGCCGGCCGCCTCGAGCGCCGCGCGCTTGGACTCCGCCGTCCCCGCGCCACCGGAGATGATCGCGCCGGCGTGTCCCATGCGCCGCCCGGGCGGCGCGGTGCGCCCCGCGATGAACGCCACCATCGGCTTGCGGACCTCTCGGGCGCAGAAGGCGGCCGCCTTCTCCTCCTCGTCGCCACCGATCTCACCGATCATCACGATCGCCTCGGTCTCGGGGTCCTGGTTGAACATGTCGAGGATCTCGACGAAGCTCGTGCCGACGATCGGATCGCCGCCGATGCCGACGCAGGTCGTCTGGCCGACCCCGGCATCGGTCATTGCCTGCACGACCTCGTAGGTGAGCGTGCCGGATCGGCTCACGAGGCCGACCGGTCCGCGCGAGTGGATGTTCCCGGGGATGATGCCGACCTTGGCCTCATCGACGCTGGTGACGCCTGGACAGTTGGGGCCGATGAGCCGGACGCCCTTCGCGCGCAGCACGTGGTAGACGCGCAGCATGTCGAGCGCGGGCACTCCCTCGGTGATGCAGCTGACCAGAGGCAGCCCGCCATCCGCGGCCTCGAGCATCGCGTCCGGGGCGAACGCCGCCGGAACGAAGATGCATGTCGCGTTGGCGCCGGTCTGCGCGACCGCCTCGGCGACCGTGTCGAAGACCGGGACGCGCCCATCGATCGCCGACTGCCCGCCCTTGCCGGGCGTCACGCCGGCGACGATCCGCGTCCCGTACTCGATCATCGCCCGGGAGTGGAACTCGCCCTCGCGGCCGGTAATGCCCTGGACGAGGAGCCGCGTCTCGCGGTTGACGAGGATGCTCACGCCACGGCCCCGGCGCGAGCCGCCTCGACCGCCTTCGCCGCGGCGTCGTCGAGGGAGTCCGCGGTGATGAGATTGGCCTTGGCCAGGATCTCCCTGGCCTCGTCGGCGTTCGTACCGACGATCCTGACGACCATCGGCACATCTCGCGTGAGCGACTGGCGGGCCTCGACGATGCCGTGGGCGACCTCGTCGCCGCGGGTGATGCCGCCGAAGATGTTGATGAGGATGGCCTTGACGTTCGGGTCGTCGAGGATGATCCGGAACGCGGCCGCCACGCGGTCCGCCTTCGCGCCGCCGCCGATGTCGAGGAAGTTCGCGGGCTCGCCGCCGGCCAGCTTCACGAGATCCATCGTCGTCATCGCGAGGCCCGCCCCGTTCACCATGCAGCCGATGCTCCCCTCCAGCTTGATGAAGCTGATGCCCGCCTCGCGCGCCGCGACCTCCGAGGGCTCCTCCTCGTTCAGGTCGCGCATCGCCTCGAGGTCCGGGTGGCGGGGCAGCGCCGACTCGTCGAGGACGATCTTCGCGTCGAGCGCCAGGAGCGTCCCCTCCGCGGTCACCACCATCGGGTTGATCTCGGCGAGGTCGGCGTCGGAGCCGAAGAACGCGTCGTTGAGCCCGCGCATGAGGACGGCGAAGTCCTTGCGCAGCTCGGGCGGGAGGCCCAGGAAGAAGGCGACGCGCCGGACCTGGTGCTCCTGGAGGCCGATGAGGGGGTGGAGGGGCATACGCAGGATGGCCTCGGGGTTCGTCCGGGCCGTCTCCTCGATCTCGACGCCGCCCTCGGCGCTGGCGATGATCGTCACCGCACGGGTGGCGCGGTCGAGGACGAACGCGAGGTAGTACTCCTTCGCGATCTCCGCGGCCGGGGCCACGAGCAGCGTCTTGACCGTCACGCCCTTGATGTCGAGGCCGATGATCTCGCGCGCGCGCTGCTCGGCCTCCTCCGGCGTCGCGGCCAGCTTCACGCCGCCCGCCTTGCCCCGGCCGCCGACCAGCACCTGCGCCTTCACGATCACGGGACCGCCGATCTCGGAAGCCGCCTCTCGAGCCTCTTCAGGAGTCGTCGCGGTCCTGCCGGCCACGATCGGGACGCCGTGGCGGGCGAGGATCTCCTTCGATCGATACTCCTGGAGCTTCACGCGGGCGCGTCTCCTCTGCGGTGAAGGGGCTCGGGACGCGGATTGTACCGGCCCGCCAAGCGTGGGCGGCCGCCGGCGCATCGGCCTACACTTTCGGGCACCGTAGCCGGCGCTGTGACCGGCCGATGGAGGACTCGCCCGTGAGCTACGCCGTCACCCTGATCCCCGGCGACGGGATCGGTCCAGAGCTCGCCGAAGCCACGCGGGGCGTGCTGGAGGCGACCGGCCTCGGCTTCGAATGGGACGTGCAGCAGGCCGGGGAAGCGACGATCGCGAGCGAGGGCACGCCGCTGCCGGACCGCGTCGTCGAGTCGATCCGCCGCAACCGCGTGGCGCTCAAGGGACCGATCACGACGCCGGTCGGCTCCGGCTTCCGCTCGGTGAACGTCGGCCTGCGCCAGGCGCTCGAGCTCTACGCGAACGTCCGTCCGGCGCGGACGATGAAGGGCGTCCAGACGCGCTACGAGAACGTCGACCTCATCATCGTCCGGGAGAACACGGAGGACCTGTACGCGGGGATCGAGCATCGCGTCGGGCCGGATGCGGCCGAGAGCATCAAGATCATCACCCGCGCGGCCAGCCAGCGGATCGCGCGCTACGCCTTCGAATACGCGGTGAAGAACGGGCGCCGAAAGGTCACCGCGGTGCACAAGGCGAACATCATGAAGCTGTCGGACGGGCTCTTCCTGGAGAGCTGCCAGCAGGTCGCCGCGGACTACGCCGGACGCGTCGAGTTCGAGGACCGAATCGTCGACAACATGTGCATGCAGCTCGTCCAGAAGCCGGAGCTGTACGACGTGCTGGTGCTGCCGAACCTGTACGGCGACATCGTGAGCGACCTCGCGGCGGGGCTCGTCGGCGGGCTGGGTGTGGCCCCCGGCGCGAACATCGGCGAGAACGCCGCGGTCTTCGAGCCGGTCCACGGCTCCGCGCCGAAGTACGCGGGACAGAACAAGGCCAACCCCACGGCGCTGATCCTGTCCGGCGCCCTCATGCTTCGGCACCTCGGCGAGCTGGACGCCGCCGCCGCCGTGGAGCGTGCCGTTCGCGAGGTGATTGCCGAGGGCACGACCGTGACCTACGACCTCGGCGGCACGGCCGGCACCCGCGAGTTCGGCGAGGCCGTGGCGGCGCGACTCTCGCGTTGATCACCCTGTTCGGCTACCGCCTCTCGTGGGCGCAGCTGGCCTGGTTCGGGCACCGGGCGAGCGGGCTCGGGGTGCTCCTCTACCTCTTCATGCACATCGTCGAGACGTCGACCGTGCTCTTCGGGCCCGACGTCTACAACGCCGCCGTCGGTATCTTCAAGAACCTGCCGGCCCGGCTTGGCGAGGTGGTCCTGATGGCCGCGCTGGTCTATCACGCGCTCAACGGCCTGCGCGTCATCGCCATGGACTTCTGGCCCGGCCTGACGGCCTACTACCGCCCGCTCACGTACGGAGTCATCACCGCGACGATCGTCGCGATGGTCCCGCTGTCTCTACTCATGATCAGGCCCTTCGTGTCGTGGATCTGAACCGATGACGACCGCCGTGCGGCGCCCACGAACGATCTACACGAACCCCTCGCGGGCGGCCCGGCCCCGCCCGGAGGCGTCGGGGCGCGAGCGCTTCTGGTGGTACTTCATGCGCCTGTCGGGACTCGCGCTCGTGATCCTCGCCCTGGGGCACATGTTCATCATGCACGTGCTCGTGGAGCTGACCGGCGGCGAGATCAACTTCG
>JBDTWT010000082.1:0-7281 GCA_040006555.1 Chloroflexota bacterium | reverse complement strand
GGAATGGGAGCATGGTCTTCGGATCGAAGCGTGACACCAAGCCCGAGGGTCCGCCCCGGGAGGATGTGGTCGGCAATCTGTATCCAGATAGCGTGACGAGTGAGGTCGACGTGGCTCAAGCACCTACCGAATTCCGCCGTGAGGATCGCGGCAACGAGTCCGTGATCGATCCGCATGCGCGCTTCAATGGCAAGTACGTCTCGGACCGGGACCTGCGGATCGAGGGCGAGGCGAACGGCGAGATCGAGTGCCAGGGGACGCTGATCATCAGCCCCCAGGCGCGCGTCCGGAGCGCCATCACCGCCCACAACGTGATCATCAACGGCGACTACGAGGGGGACGTCGACTGCGGCGGCCGCTTCGAGGTCGGCTCGACGGGCCGCGTGAAGGGCAACATCAAGACGCAGGTCCTGGTCGTCAAGGAAGGCGCTCACTGGGAGGGCGGCGTGGTCATGACCCGCGAGCCCGGTGCGCGGCCAGTCCCGCCTCCGACCGGTAACACCGCCCCGCAGGGTGGTGGTGGGCGGTCGAGCTCCCAGGGCGGCGGCGGTGCCGCCGGCAGCAGCAGCATCTTCAGCAAGCCGGACAGGGACGGCGGCCAGGCGAGCGGCGCGGAGCAGCGTGAAGGCCAGCCGGCCGGTCAGGCCGGCGGCGGTTAGTAGCCGCACCGCGCGCGGCACCTCCCCGAAGACCACCACCGCCAAGCCACGCGCGCCGACGCGCGCCCTAGCGTCCGGCGGGCGTCGGACCTCAGCCGGCGGCGCGGCTCCCGTCCTCGTCGAGGTGACGCGGGGCGGTCGCGTGGAGTCGGTTCACCGCGGCGCGATCGCCGTCGTCTCGCCTGACGGGGCGCCCGTGGCATCGGTCGGCGATCCCGACCTCTTCATCTTCCTGCGCTCGTGCGCCAAGCCGTTTCAGCTGGCGCCGTTCGTCGCCTCCGGCGTCTTCGACGAGTACGGCCTGGGCACCGAGGCGCTGGCCATCATGGCGGCCAGCCACAACGGCGAGGATCGGCACGTCCGCCTGGTGCAGGAGATCCTGCGTCGCGCCGGCCTCACGAGCGCCGTGCTCCAGAACCAGATCCACCCGCCCTTCGACGCCGAGACCGCGCACCGGCTCATCCGCGACGGCGAGAAGCCGACGATCCTGCGCGGCAACTGCTCCGGAAAGCACGCCGGGATGGTCCTCTTCGCGAAGGCCTCCGGCTGGCCGCTCGAGAGCTACTGGCATCCCGGCCACCCGGTGCAGCGCCTCGCCCTGGAAACCATCTCCGCGCTCTCCGACATTCCGGTCTCGGAGATCGTGACGGCGGTTGATGGCTGTGGCGTCGTGACGTTCGGCATGCCGCTCCGCGGGCTCGCCCTCGCCTTCGCCCGACTCGCGGACCCGTCCGCGGTCGCCGACCCACCGCTGCGCTCGGCGTTGACTCGGATCCGCGACGCGATGATGGCGCACCCAGAGCTGGTCGCCGGCGAGCGGGGCCGAATCGACACCGTCGTGATGCGAGCCTTTCCGAAGCGCCTGGTGAGCAAGGGCGGAGCCGAGGGCGTTCAGGCGATGGGACTGCCGCCCGGAGCCCTGCCGAGCGGCGCACGGTTCGGGGACGGCCCGATGGGCATCGCCTCCTCGATCGAGGACGGCAACTGGGCGCGGCGCGGCGGCGACGCGGCGAGCATCGAGGTCCTCAGGCAGGTGGGCCTGGCGGTCGACCCGCTCCCCGGCCGGCTGGGGGAGCACGCCACGCCGCCGATCGTCGATCCGCGCGGCGAGGCGACCGGCGAGGTGCGCCCGACCTTCCGCCTCGCCTGAGCGCCGCGACGCCGTCGCGTCGCACGTCCCGCGCCTGCGACGGCTGGTACGATCGCGGGACCCGATGGCGATCTCACCTTCGGCCGTGCTACGCGCGCGGATGGCTCCGAGCCCTACCGGGCCGCTGCACATCGGCAGCGCGCGGACGAGCCTGTACAACTTCCTCGCCGCTCGCCACGATGGCGGGACGTACGTCCTGCGCATCGAGGACACCGATGAGGCGCGCAACTCCCTCGACTTCGAGCGCGACATCATCGAGGGCCTGCATTGGCTCGGGATCACCTGGGACGAGGGCCCACAGGTGGCCGGCGGCGAGGACATCGGCCCGTACGCCCCGTATCGCCAGAGCCAGCGGATGGAGACGTACGCGAGCGAGGCGCAGCGCCTCTTGGACTCCGGCGCCGCCTATCGCTGCTACTGCACGACGGAGGAGCTCGACGCGGTGCGGCGCGAGCAGGAGGCACGTCACGAGCCCCCGCGCTACGACGGGCGCTGCCTGAACCTGACCGATGCGGAACGCGAGGCATTCGAGGCCCAGGGCCGGCGGTCCGCGATCCGCTTCAAGGTGCAGCCGGAGCGGATCGTCTTCGACGACCTGGTTCGCGGCGAGGTCGAGTTCGACAACGCCCTCCTGGGCGACTTCGTGATCGTGCGCGGCGACGGCGGGCCGCTCTACCACTTCACGGTCGTTGTCGACGACGAGGCGATGGAGATCTCGCACGTCATTCGTGGCGAGGAGCATCTCAGCAACACCCCGAAGCACATCGCCCTCATCAGGGCGCTCGGCTATCGTGAGCCGCGCTTCGGGCACATCCCGCTCATCCTCAACCCCGACCGGACCAAGATGAGCAAGCGCAAGTCCCAGACGGCGGTCGCGGCGTTCCGCGAGCAGGGCTATCTGCCGGAGGCGATGGTGAACTTCCTCGCCTTCCTGGGGTGGTCGCCGGGAACGGAAGAGGAGATCTTCACGCTCGATGAGCTGGTCCGGCGGTTCGAGATCCAGAAGGTGCACCACGCTGGGGCGATCTTCGACCAGGCTCGGCTGGATCACCTCAACGGCGTGTACATCCGCGCCCTCTCGGACGAGCAGCTCGCGCTGCGGGTGCGCCCCTTCGTTCCCGAGGATCTCCCCGACGATGGCCTGCTGCGCATGATCCCGTTGATCAAGGAGCGCCTGGTGCGCCTGGCGGACGTGACCGACCTCATCGGTTTCGTCTGGGAGCCCGACGCGGTCGTCGCGGGGCTGTTCGCGCCGGAGCTCCTGGTGCCGAAGAAGGGCGAGCCGGGAGCCGCCCGGAGGGCGCTCGAGAGGGCGCGGGCGCTGATCAGCGAGCTTGACGACGCCGACTTCAGCGCGGACGTCCTCGAGCAGCGCTTCCGTGAGGCGGCCGACGCCGAGCGAATGAAGGCCGGTGACTTCTTCACGCCCATCCGCGTCGCCGTCACCGGCCGGACCGTGTCGCCGCCGCTCTTCGCGTCGCTCGAGCTGCTGGGACGCGAGCGCGCACTCGCCCGCATCGACGCCGCGCTCGACAGGCTCGGCGGCATGGCGCCCGCATGACGGCGGACGGTCCCGGCGTGGGTGACCTGGGGCCACGCCCCGAGTCGCTCCTGGACGCCGATCTCTTCGTCCCGGTGCGCTCGTCGAGCGGAGAGGCGCCGGACCCCGAGCACCTTCCGATCGAGGCCTTCCGCCACGGCACGGACGAGGCCGGCGAGCGGTTCCTCGCGGCCTTCAGCACGCCCGAGACCCTCGCCGAGTTCGGGCCGCCCGGGAGCGACCTCGTTCGCCTCCGCGGCCGCGACCTGTTCGCTCGCGCCGACGATGCTCACGTGCGGGTGGTGGTCGACCCCGGCGCCCCGACCCAGGTCGAGATCGCGAGTGGCGTCCTCCCGTTCCTCGCCTCCGGAATCGATCCGAACCGGCCGGACGCGCTCCGAGCCCGCCATCCGCTCGGCGACCGTCCGACGCTCGAGCCGCCGGGCGAGGTGCCGGTCCCGCTTGCCGACGGCCTGCGGTCCGCCCTCGAGGGACTGGCTCACGTCGAGCGCGCATGGCTCCTTCGGGAGGGCGACGCGTGGACCGCGGGAGTGCAGCTCAGCCCCGATGCCGACCTCGGCGACTTCGACGAGGTCCGGAACCGCCTCCACGCGGTCGCGACCGAGCAGCTCGGATCGCGGCGGCTGCTGGCCGTGACGGACCTCCGCGCACCCTTGCTGCGGGACGCCTACGACGCGACCGCGGCTCCCTTCTACGTTCGCCGCGAGCGTCCACCGCGCGGATTCCTCTCGCGCCTCCTGGGCCGCTAGGGAACGAGCACCAGCCGACCGTCGACGTCGCCGGCGCGCAGCCGGGCGTGGGCGGACGCGGCCTCCCGGAGCGGCAGCGTCTCGACGTTCCATTTGAGCCGGCCGCGCCCCGCGAGGCGCACAACCTCACGAAGGTCCGACGCCGAGCCCCACGCCACGGTCGTGAGCCACGATTCGACCGGCGGTCCGTCGAAGGCGAACCGCATCGAGCCGCCCGCCTCGCCGACCAAGATGACGAGGCCGCCGGGTGCCACCACCTCGGCGGCGAGCGCAAGCGTCGAGTCGGCGCCGACGAAGTCGAACACGACGTCGGCCGGGCCACCCAGGGCCTCGCGCGCCATCTCGGCATCGCCATCGAGCACCCCGACGTCCGCTCCCAGCTGCGAAGCGCGGTCGAGCCGTCGCGGGTCAAGCTCTCGGACGCCGACCTGAAGCTCGTGGCCCGCGGCCGGCACGAGCCGGAGGAACTGGAGGGCGAACTGACCGAGCGCGCCACAGCCGATGAGGAGGACGCGCGCGCCGGGCACCAGCCAGGGCGCGGCCCGGCGAATCGTGCGGTAGGCCGTCACGCCGGCATCGGCGAGGGGCGCGGCCCGCACCGGATCGATGGCGCGCAGCGGGACGAGATGCCGTGGATGCGGCACGAGCATCGACTCCGCGTAGCCCCCGTCGACCTGGAAGCCCGGAGCGGCCGAGTCCGGGCACCGCTGCTCGGCGCCGGCGCGGCACTCGCGGCACTCGCCGCATCCCCACCCGCCGCTGACGATGACCGCGTCACCGAGGGCCAGATGCTGCCGCCGGAGGTGTGGCTCCGCGGCCGGGGCAGCCGCGTCGATCCAGCCCGCAACCTCGTGCCCGAGCGTGACCGGCAGCTCCACTCGCCGCTGCGTGCCGTCCGCGATGTGGAGGTCGGTGTGGCAGACCCCGGCACCCGCCACCCGGATTCGGACCTCGGTCCCATCCGGCTTCGGCGTCGGAACCCGCTCGATCCGGAGCGGCTCGCCCGGGCCGTGGAGGCGGACGGCGCGCATTCTCGCGGTGTGGACGCCGCTCAGGATGCCGCGGCGGCGTCCCCGGCCGTCGCCGGCATCGGCTCGGACAGCACGCTCATCGCATGCTCGATGAAATAGTGCGGCTCGACGTCGTCGATCACCGCGCGGACGATTCCCTCGCGGTCGACGACGATCGCGACCGGCCGCGCCACGTTGACGTTGTCGCCCTGCGTGGCGGTGGGAATGCCGAGCAGCTCGACAGCACTCCGCCGCTCGTCGCTGAGGAGCAGGTAGGGCAGGTTGAGCTGTGCCGCGAATTCGACCTGCTCCTTCTCGGAATCGGTGCTGATGGCCGCGACCCCGATCCCCGCCTCGTGGAGGCGGCCGTGCGCGGCCGAGAGCGCCCTGATCGCCGCGAGCCCGGGCTCGGCGGCCGCTCCCTTGAGCGTCGGAGCGCCGAAGAAGAGGAGGAGTGCGGGCTGCTTGGTGACGAAGCTGCGCAGGTTGAGCAGGTATCCGTCGCTGGCCCGAAGTCCGACCGACGGAAGCTCGTCGCCGGTCGCCACCGTGATGCTCACGGCGCGATTGTAGCCGCGCCCAGCCCGACGATCCCCGGCCGCCGATTGACGAGGCCATCTCGCTCCAGCGTGCTCAGCAGGCGATCCCACCGGTCATCCTCGAGCACCCCACCGGTGGACGCCGATTCCGCGTCGAGCGCGCCGCGCAGCGCCCGCTCGCCGAGCTGCCTGCCGCGCTCGCGCGCGAGGATCCGGACCACCGCCCCGCGGTAGGCTCGGTCCGACCCGCGCAGGGGTGCCTGCCGCCTCACCGGCACGTCGGCCGCGGCATCGCGCGACGGGCACGACGACGCCAGCGGGCACGCGTCGCAGCGCGGATGGCGCGATCGGCACACGGCTGCGCCGAGCTCCATCGTCGCGTGTGTCCACGCCGCGACTCGCGGCCCGCGGCCCGGGGAGGCGAGGGCATCGGCCAGCTGCTGCAGGCGGGTTGCGTGGTCCGGGCCTCCGAAGCGCCGGAGCAGCCACCTGCGAACGTTCGTGTCCACGACGCCGACCGGCCGCCCGAACGCGAGCGAGGCCACCGCCCGCGCCGTGTACGGACCGATGCCGGGAAGGTGCTGCAGCCCGGCGACGTTGAGTGGCCAGCCGTGCGCGGCCACGTGGGCCGCGGCGCGCTGAAGGCCGAGCGCGCGACGGTTGTAGCCGAGGCCGCTCCACTCCGCGAGCACGTCCGCCGGCGCCGCCGCGGCAAGGTCGTGCGCCGTGGGAAAGCGGGCCATGAAGCGAGTGAAGCGTGGCCCGACGCGCGAGGCCTGCGTCTGCTGCAGCATCACCTCGCTGACGAGCACGGCGTACGGATCGCGGGTGCCCCGCCACGGGAAGTCGCGCCGCGCGACCGCGTACCAGCCCAGGACCGCGCGGCGCAGCCGGCGCGCCGCGGCTCGGTCGAGCGGCACTGCTGGAGCGGTCACCGGCCGGAGCGTACCAGCGGGCCGCCGGACGCATCGGCTTCGAGCGGTGGGTTACCGTTGCGAGGCCATGGGCTACCGACTCCTGTGCCTCGACGCAGGCTTCACGCTCCTCTCGCCGCGCCGCACGCTCGCGGACGCCCTGACCGGCGTCCTGGCGCAGGACGGCCACGCCATCGGCGAGGAGGAGCTGCGTGCCGCCTGGGAGGAGACCGACCGCTCGTTCTGGGACGAGTACCACCGGCCAGACAACGACACGTGGAGCGACGACTCGCGGATCGACGAGTACTGGCGCTCATACCACCGGCTGATGCTCACGCGGCTGGGCATCGACGCGCACCGCGAGATGCTCGACCGCGTGCTGGCCAGCCAGTTCGCCGCGAACGCGTGGGAGCTCTACCCCGACGTCGAGCCGATGCTGCGCGAGGTGCGCGAGATCGGAGGCGTGGCGATCGGCATCGTGAGTGACTGGGGATCGAACCTGCGCGGGATTCTCTCGGAGCTCGGCGTCGACCGATACCTCGACTTCGTGCTGCCATCAGGCGCCGTGGGCGTCGCCAAGCCCAACCCCGCGTTCTTCCGCATGGCCCTGGAGGCGGGGAGCGTGGAGCCGGCCGACGCTTTGATGGTCGGCGACTCGTACCGCGCCGACGTGCGTGGCGCGTGGGCGGCCGGGATGGA
>JBDTWT010000081.1:0-7300 GCA_040006555.1 Chloroflexota bacterium | reverse complement strand
ACGGTGCACTCGTACACGAACTCGCAGAAGCTGCTCGACGTCGCGGCGAAGGACCCGCGCGACGCCCGCGCCGCCGCCGAGAACATCGTCCCGTCCGAGACGGGCGCGGCGAGGGCGGTCGCGCTCGTGATCCCGGAGCTCGAGGGACGCTTCACCGGGATGGCGTTCCGCGTCCCGACACCGACGGTGTCGGTGGTCGACTTCGTCGCGACGCTCAAGAGGGAGGTCACGAAGGACGAGGTCAACGCCGCGTTCCGGCGCGCTGCCGAGGGCTCGCTCGAGGGGATCATGGCCTACACGGAAGAGCCCCTCGTCTCGAGTGACCTGAAGGGCAACTCGAACTCGACGATCGTGAGCGGCATCGACACGATCGTGCTCGGCAACATGGTCAAGGTGATCTCGTGGTACGACAACGAGTGGGGCTACGCCTGCCGCCTCGCCGACCTCGCCGCCTTCGTCGCCAAGCGCATTCCGCAGGCCGCGGAGCGCGAGGCAGTGACGAGCCGCTCCTCGTGAGCGTCGCGCGGCAGCGCCCGTGAAAGCGAAGACCGTCCGCGACATCGACGTCACCGGCAAGCGCGTCTTCCTGCGGTCGGACCTCAACGTCCCGATCGAGGACGGCCACATCACCGACGACACCCGCATCCGGGCCAGCCTGCCGACGATCATCCACCTGCTCGAGCGCGGGGCAGCGGTCATCGTGGCGAGCCACCTCGGGCGCCCGAAGGGCAAGGTCAACGACGCGCTGCGCCTCAAGCCGGTCGCCGACCGGCTGAGCGCGCTGCTCGGCCGGCCGGTGCGCATGACCGGCGACGCACTCGGCCCGGGAGTCCAGGTCGCGATCGACAAGCTCCGGCCGGGCGACCTGCTGCTCCTCGAGAACCTGCGATTCCACCCCGAGGAAGAGGCGAACGCGCCCGAGTTCGCGGAGGCCCTGGCGCGCTTTGCCGACATCTACGTCAACGACGCGTTCGGCGCCGCACATCGGGCCCACGCGTCGACCGAGGGGATCACGCACCTCCTTCCCTCGGTCGCGGGCTTGCTCATGGAGCGCGAGGTGGACTCGCTGACGCGGCTCCTCGTGCGGCCGGCGCGGCCGTTCCACTCGATCATCGGAGGGGCCAAGGTCTCGGGGAAGCTCGAGGTTCTCGAGGCGCTCCTCGGCCGCTGCCAGGCGGTGCTCGTCGGTGGCGGGATGGCGAACACCCTCCTCGCGGCGAAGGGCCTGCAGCTCGGCAAGAGCCTCGTCGAGCCGGATCAGCTCGAGAACGCGACGCGCATCCTCCAGCAGGCACGGCGCAAGCGAGTCCGGCTGATGCTCCCGACCGACGCCGTGATCGCCACGCAGATCCACGCCCGCGTGAAGACGCAGATCGTGAAGATCGACGCGGTCCCGAAGGACCAGATGGTCGTCGACATCGGCCCCGAGACGGTCAAGGCCTTCACGGAGCACCTGATGAAGGCGAAGACGATCTTCTGGAACGGACCGATGGGCGTGTTCGAGATCCCGCAGTTCGCGAACGGCACGAACGCGATCGCGCAGTTCCTGGCCAAGCGGACCGGCGCCGGCGTGACGACCGTCCTCGGCGGAGGCGACTCGGTGGCCGCGGTCGAGCGCGCCGGGCTGGCGCATCGCATGACCCACGTGAGCACCGGCGGCGGCGCGTCGCTCGAGTTCCTGGAGGGCAAGACCCTGCCCGGCGTCGCCGCACTCGTCGCTGCGGCGTCCGAGGGGACCCAGGGCCGCGCGAAGTGACCACCCTCATCGACGATGTCGTCGGCCGCGAGATCCTCGACTCGCGTGGCAACCCGACGGTCGAGGTGGACGTGTACCTCGACGGCGGGGCGGTTGGTACCGCCATGGTCCCGTCGGGTGCCTCGACCGGCGCCCACGAGGCGGTGGAGCTGCGCGATGGCGACCCGGCCCGGTACGGCGGCAAGGGAGTGCTGGGCGCCGTCACCAACGTCAACGAGGCGCTGCGGCCGGAGCTGCTCGGCGTCGACGCGGTCGACCAGGTCAGCGTCGACCGCCTGCTCATCGACCTGGACGGCACCGAGAACAAGTCCCGGCTGGGGGCGAATGCGCTCCTCGGCGTGAGCCTTGCCGTCGCGCGCGCCGCGGCGCAGGCCGTCGAGCTGCCCCTCTACCGCTACCTCGGTGGGGCGGGAGCCAGAACGCTGCCGGTGCCGCTCGTGAACATCCTGAACGGCGGCAAGCACGCGGTCGACTCGACGGACTTCCAGGAGTTCATGATCGCGCCGCTCGGCGCCCCGTCGTTCCGCGAGGCGCTGCGTTGGGCGGCCGAGACGTTCCACGCCCTGGGCCGCATCCTCCGCGATCGCGGGTTGGCAACGACGGTCGGCGACGAGGGCGGATACGCGCCCAGCCTGGGCAGCAACGAGGATGCGATCGCCGCGGTCCTCGAGGCCATTGAGCATGCGGGGTATCGGCCCGGCGAGCAGATCGCGATCGCCCTCGATCCGGCGACGACCGAGCTCTATGCCGATGGAAGCTACGCGCTGACTCGCGAGGGTCGGACCCTCACCGGAGCCGAGCTGATCGCCTTCTGGGCGGACTGGGCCGACCGCTACCCGATCGTCAGCCTCGAGGACGGCCTGGCCGAAGACGATTGGGCGGCGTGGACGCAGCTCACCGCGCGGCTCGGCGACCGGCTCCAGCTCGTCGGCGACGACCTGCTGGTCACGAACACGGGCCGGCTGGAGCGCGCTATCCGCGAGCGAGCCGCCAACAGCATCCTCGTCAAGCTCAACCAGATCGGCACGCTCACCGAGACGGTCGAGGCGATCGAGATGGCACAGCGCGCCGGCTGGACCGCGATCATCAGCCACCGCTCAGGGGAAACGGAGGACACGACCATCGCCGACCTGGTGGTGGGGATGAACTCGGGGCAGATCAAGACCGGCTCAATCAGCCGCTCGGAGCGGATCGCGAAGTACAACCGGCTGCTCCGCATCGAAGAGGAGCTCGCCGACGCGGCCGTGTACGCCGGCCGTGGTGCGTTTGCCGCCGCCCGTGGCTGACCACTTCGCCTCGAGGACCTGATGCGGCAGCTGGCATCCGGCCGTCATGATTTCGCCGAGTTCTTCCGTTCGCCGTCGGGCACCCTGAGCCTGACGCTCGCCCGCTGGCCGGGGGGGGGTCGGAGGACGACCGGCTGCCGCACACCGAGGACGAGGTGTACTACGTCAGCGCCGGACGAGCCGTGCTCACGATCGGCGAGGATCGCATCCACGTTGAGCCCGGCTCGGTTGCGTTCGTCGCCGCGGGCGTGGAGCACCGCTTCAGCGACATCACCGAGGACCTGGTGGCGCTCGTGTTCTGGTCGCCCGCTCGGGACACGAACGCCTCGCGCTGAGGGTCAGTCCGAGCCGACATCCTCCAGCAGGTCGTTCATCGGCTCCGCGTTGCAGCTCTCGGCGAGACATGGCAGCCCCAGCAGCTCCTGCACGGTCCGCAGCAGCGAGTAGTGCGTGTAGTCCCGATCAGACGCCAAGCCAGGGGTCGCCCCCTCGGACACGACAAGCGTCGCCACGCGGGTGTCGTCGCCGCCACCGTCCTCGTCGAACGTGATGAAGATCACGCCACCGTCGCGATAGGCGTCGGAGTCCATGATCCGCGGCATGAAGGACTCCAACCACGCGTCGCCTTCGCTGACCGTGCAGTCGTGCATCGAGTTGCAGCCGTTCGGGACCATCAGCGTGGGGACGGTGGCCGGCGCGGAGCTGGTCGGGGCCGCAGTGCTCGGCGTGACGCTGCCGCAGGCAGCCAGCACGAGGACGACCGTGAACGGGACGCACAGCGACGAGGGCCGCCGCGTGCCGGATGCGCCGAGGGTCACGCCTGGGACTACGAGCTCTCCGGTGCCTCGTCGCTCTTTGCGCGGCGACGCGCCGCCGCCGACTCGCGGCTGGCTCGCGTGACCGCCACCTTCGCCTTGCCGGCCGCGGTCCGCGGACGATCCGTCGCCTTGCCCGCTGCCGCCTTCGAGGCCTTGGCTGCGGTGACCTTCTTGCGCTGAGCGGTCTTGCTGGCGGTGGTCCGCTTCTTCGCGGCGGTCGGCGTGCCGGCGTCGGCCTGGTCGAGCAGGTGCGCGGCGTTGACCTTCGTCATGAGGCGACTCTTGCGACGCGCGGCGTTGTTGGGATGGATGATCCCCTTGGCGGCGGCCCGGTCGAGGGCGCTGATCGCCGCCTCGACGGCTTCCGGGCCGGCTCCCTCGGACCGCCCGAGGGCGATCTCCGAAGCGCGCTGGACCATCGTCTTCGCCTCGCTGCGGGTGCGACGGTTCACCGCCCGACGACGGAGCGATTGTCGTACTCGCTTGAGCGAGGAAGGGGTCCGAGCGCCCTTCCAGGTGCGTGCCGTACGTGCCACTGAAGTCCTCTTGTGCTGGATCCGCGCGCAGACGACGCTCAGGGCGAGCGAGCGCGGAGGCGGAAGTATAGCATCGGCGCCGGAAGGGTAACCTTGATCAAACTCGACAGAACCATCGGCAACCGCGACAATCGGCGAGGCTCCGCCACGGCGTGCGATGCCCTGCCGATGCGGGGGCCACAGGGAGGGAATCAGGCGGGAGACGTCCGGCGGCGATCCGGACATCAGGCTCGGCTCCGTCACGCAACGACCGGGGCCCCGAGCGCGTCTCTCATCGCAACGACATGACCACGCTCACCGTGCCCCGGCGACTCATGGGTCCCGTCGCGACGCGTCCCGCGCGCCGCTCCCTCGCCGTGGGGTTCGTCGCGGGCCTCGTCGCGGGCCTCCTGCTGCTGGTCGGACTGTCGCTGGCAATCGGGATTGCGAATGCCGGGAAGGTCATGCCGGGCGTGCGGGTGGCCGATGTCGACGTGAGCGGTCTCGACGCCGCCGCGGTCGAGGCGCGCCTCGCCGGGCAGCTGCCCTCGCTCTCGACGGGCAGCGCGACGCTGGTGGCGGATGAGATCGAGGTGGTCGTCGGGTACGACGAGCTCGGCCGCCGCTACGAGCTCGAGGAAATGGTCGAGGCGGCACTCGCGGTCGCCCGCAGTGACGGTCCGCTCGCGGACGGCGTCGCTCGGCTGCGGGCGCTCATCCACAGGTCGAGCCTGCCCGTCATCGTGCGTGGGTATGACGAGGCTGCGCTGGCTCGCGTGGCGGGGACCATCTCGGAGCGAGTCGAGATCGCACCGGTGGATGCGGCCGTGGTCCCCGACGGGGGGCAGTTCGACGTGACGGCCGCGCAGGAGGGCCGCAGCCTGGCGGCGATCGCGGTGCACGCGGCCCTCGCGGCGCCCCTGGGAACGGCTGACCCGGCCGACGTGCGGGTGCGGCTGGAGCCCACCGCGGTGGCGCCCGAGGTGAGCAACCTCGATGCCCTTCGCGCGTCTCGCCAGGCTCAGCGAACCGCCGCGGCGCTGCAGTTGACACTCCCCGGAACTCCGACGGCGGAAGAGCTCGAGGCGCTGGCACTCACGCCCGAGACCATCGCCGGGTGGATCGCCTTCGGCACCACGGAGGACGGCACGTATGGCGTGACGATCGACGCGGCTGCAGTGGACGCCGCGGTGCAGGCACTCGTCGAGCTCGTTGACCAGGAGGCCGTCAACGCGAGCTTCGCCGTCGCCGGTGGCGGCCTGGGCGGTGTGATCCCGGGCAACGACGGCAGGCAGCTGCAGGTCGAGGAGTCGAGCGACGCGCTGCTCGCGGCGCTCGAGGGCCGCGCGGCAGGGAGGGCGCAGGCAACGCTCCTCCTCGACGTGACCATCGAGGAGCCGGCGCTCAGCACTGCCGCGGCCGAGGCGGCGCTGCCGCAGATGCGGATGGTCTCGAGCTGGACGACGAACTACGTGCCGGGTGTCTCGAACGGGTTCGGCGCCAACATCAGCATCCCCGCAGGTGACATCGACGGCACCACCGTGGCACCCGGCGACTGGTTCAGCTTCTGGGGCGGGCTTGGCCCGATCAACACGGCGCGCGGCTACACCTACGGCGGCGCCATCATCAACGGCCGCAGCGAACCGGAGGGCGCCCTCGCCGGCGGGATCTGCTCCACGTCGACCACGCTGTTCAACGCGGCCATGCGTCTCGGCCTGGAGATCGGCGAGCGTGACAACCACTACTACTACATCGACCGCTACCCGACCGGCCTGGATGCGACGGTGTTCGCGAGCGAGGGATTCACGCAGGACATGACGTTCCGCAACGACACCGAGCATCCCCTCGTGATCCGCGGGTTTGGGTCGCCGGGACGAGTCACCTTCCAGATCTGGAGCGTCCCGAATGGCCGCACGGTCGCCCTCAGCGCCGCGTCCACGTCGAACCACACCGCCGCCACCGACACGACGCGGGTCGATCCGAACATGGCGCCAGGGACGAGCCGCCGCATCGAGTCGCCGCACAACGGGTTCAACGCCAGCGTGTCGCGGACCGTCCGCGACGCGGACGGCAACATCGTCCACCAGGACAACTGGTTCAGCGACTATCGCGCGGTCAACGGCGTGGTGGTCACCGGGCCCAACGCACCGGCCGCACCGGCGCAGGGCGACGGGGGAACCGCAGGAGGCGGCGCGGTCCCACCTCCGACTCCGGCCCCGACGCCCTGACCCAGCGGGCCGAGGAGCGCATCGGTCTCGGCTAGACTCCGGCGGGCATGATCCCCCGGGAGCGCATCCGCAACTTCAGCATCGTCGCCCACATCGACCACGGCAAGAGCACGCTGGCGGATCGGCTCCTCGAGGCGACGCACACCATCGACAAGCGCCTGATGACCTCCCAGGTGCTCGACTCGATGGACCTCGAGCGCGAGAAGGGCATTACCATCAAGGCCCGCGCGGTGCGCCTCCATTACGAGGCCGCGGATGGGCTGACCTACGCCCTCAACCTCATCGACACGCCGGGTCACGTCGACTTCACCTACGAGGTGAGCCGATCGCTCCAGGCGTGTGAGGGCGCGATCCTCGTCGTGGACGCCACGCAGGGCATCGAGGCCCAGACCCTGGCCAACCTCCACCTCGCGATGGCCCACAACCTCACGATCATCCCGGCGATCAACAAGATCGACCTCCCCTCTGCCGATCCGGAGATGGTGATGGGCGAGCTCGAGGAGACCCTCGCCATCCCGCGCGAGGAGGCGATCCTCGTGAGCGCCAAGGAGGGGACCGGGATCCCGGAGATCCTCGAGGCCATCGTCCGTCGCATCCCGCCACCAAAAGGGGACGCGGCCGCGCCCCTCCAGGCCCTGGTGTTCGACAGCCACTACGACCAGTACAAGGGAGTGGTCGCCTACGTGCGCCTCGCGGC
>JBDTWT010000080.1:0-7343 GCA_040006555.1 Chloroflexota bacterium | reverse complement strand
TCCTCCACGCCCATGGACTCGATGCGGTGCTCGAGGTTCGCCTTCACCTTGTTCTCGTAGCCCGAGTAGGTGTGGATGACGTACCACTGCTTCTTGCCGCGGTCCGTCTCCGGCATGTCGCCGGGGCGCGGCGCCTCGCGCGACAGCCGTGCGGCCTCGCGCGCCTCGTTGCGCGTCTCGTTGATCGCCTCGGGAGTGGTCGTTTCTTCTGCCATCTAGAGCACCTGATCGATGATCGTGTTGAAAATTCGGTCGAGCACGAAGATGTACACGCCGATCGCGAACGAGACGCTCACGACCAGCACCGTCAGTCGAATCACCGTCTCGCGGGACGGCCAGGCGACCTTCTTGAGCTCCGCCCAGCTCTCGACCAGGTATCGGCGAATGCCGGTCAGCACGATCGGTCAGCTCTTCCTGCTACTGCGTTGATGCGATGGCATCCGGAGGTGGCAGGGGCGACAGGACTTGAACCTGCAACCGCTGGTTTTGGAGACCAGTGCTCTACCAATTGAGCTACACCCCTCCGAACGCGGCCCGCTACTTCGTCTCCCGGTGCAGCTGATGCTGCCGGCAGCGAGGGCAGAACTTGTTCAGCTCCAGGCGCCCCGGGTCATTTCTCTTGTTCTTCCGTGTGCTGTACGTGCGTTCCTTGCAGTTCGTGCACGCCAGCGCGATCACGGGACGATTCTCGGCCTTGGCCACGGTCCTTGATTCCTCGTTCTACGCCCGACCTGCGGCCGCGCTGAACTAGGGCGGGGTCACCGGGGGACGGACCGATTCTATGGCGTCGCCACGCCTGCTGTCAACGTGACGCCTCCCGCCATGCGCGCCTTAGCCGTGTCCCGCTCGAGCTCCCGCTCGCCCTCTCGGCTCTGCAATGACACGATTTATCGAACGTATGTGGCGCGAGGCCGTTGCGGCGCTGCATTTGGCCGATATATCGAGCGCCGGCACGCAGGAGCGGCGCCGCGGCGCGCAGCTCACGCGCGGCCACGCTCGATATAGCGTGAGGATCGCACGCGGATGCCCCTTCCCGTCAATTCCGCTCGATCTATCGGCACTCACGCGATGGCGCGAGGCCAAGTCAACGCGAGGCGCGCTCCACCCGGTCCCGTCGCGCGAGCACGACGCGAGTGAACGGCAGCCGCACGTCGCTAAACACCTCGATGCTGACGAGAAAGCCGATGAAGATGAGGAGCACGCCGACGAGCTCGCCGAGGTAGAAGGCCCAGGTGATCCCGAACCGGTTGAGGCCGCTCGTCCAGCCGGGGATGAAGCCGCCCAGGGCGATGAGGATGGTCGCCGGGACCCGGGAGTTGAGCGTGCCGTTCCGGAAGGCCCGCCATGCGGTCGGAAGGGACGCGGCGAGGTTCACGATGACCGCCACCACGCGGCCGATCCCCCCGATGATCGGGACTCGGGTCGTCACCCGCATCACGCGCTTCTTCGGCATGAAGATGTAGGCGGAGTACACCGCGCCGAAGACGAGCGCGAAGGCCCCCGCGATGTTGAACGGCGGGGTGAGCACGCGGAGGTCCGACGGAAACGCCTCGCCGGTCGGCACGCCGGTGGCGTCGAGGTGGTAGCCGGGCGCGTCCAACGGCACGGTGAACGTGAGCCACATGACGACGACCGACGCGGTGACCAGGATCACGGCCGCGGTCGGCGCCACCAGCCGCCGCTCGAAGCGCGTGACGAGCACCAGCGCGATCGCGGCGAGCGTTGCGGCCGCGACCACGGCGATGACCATTCCGGTCGAGGCGGGGTCGCCCTCGCGCGCGCGCGCGGCGGCAGACAGGATGCTGAACAGGCCGCCAGCGAAGACGCTGAAGGCCACGACGTAGCCGAAGCGGGTGCGGTTGAGGAGGAAGACCGTCCCGAGGCCGAGATACGCGGCCACGCCGAAGGCGCCGATCAGGTACCACAGCCGATAGAGCGCCTCGCTCCAGCCGAATGCCCCGCCCAGGAACTCGGTGCCGGCGCTGATGCCGTACCACAGGAGGCCGATGGTCCAGACCAGCTGGTACGGCTGCCGGCGGCGTACCCACTGGTCGCCGACCATCGCGGCGAAGGCGAAGGACAGCGCCGAGCTCAGGAAGGGAAGGATGACGTTCAGATCCACCGACTGATGAGCCTCCAGGCCGCTTCGCCGATCGACTGGCGCGTCGGTCCGGTGCTGGAGCCCACGTCCGGGCTCGAACCGGAGACCTCTTCCTTACCAAGGAAGTGCTCTGCCAACTGAGCTACGTGGGCCCGCATGACGCGCCGCCCGTCGCTCGACGGGCGACAGCAGTGTCGCAGGGTTGGCGGATGGGCCGCAACCATCGGTTTACCTGCGCAAATCTAGGTCTTCGCGAGGTTTAGGTCGGGGCTTCGCCGGAGGCTCTTCGGATGGGAAGCTGGTGGGCAGGGAGGGAATCGAACCCCCACAGTCGAAAGACGGCTGATCTACAGTCAGCGGAGCTCACCACCTGCTCAACCTACCCACGAAATCGATCGGCGCGTGGTGCTCGCCGACCGTCCTCCGAGTATATCGGACGGCCCGGGGCCCCTCAACAGGCGGAGATGGAGCCGAGGGTGGGAGTCGAACCCACAACCTACTGTTTACAAAACAGTTGCTCTGCCATTGAGCTACCTCGGCCCGCGAGGTCGGTCAGTCTAGCGCGGCGCTCCGTTGCCGCACGACCTCGAACAGGAGCAGCGCGCCGGCGGTTGCGGCGTTGAGGCTGGCGATCCGTCCCGCCATGGGGAAGCTGACGAGCAGGTCACAGCGGCGCTTCGTCGCGCCGGACAGCCCGCTCCCCTCGCTGCCGACGACGACGGCCAGCGGCCCACGGAGGTCGCTCTCCCAGGCCGAGGCTGGCGCGTCCTGGTCGGCCGCCACCAGGCGCAGCCCAGACTGCTTGAGCTCGTGGATGGCCTCCCCGATCGTCGGCAGGCGCACGAGGGTCAGATGCTCGCTGGCGCCGGCGCTCGCCTTGACGGCCGCGGCGGAGAGCGGGGCGGCGCCACGCTCGGGGAAGACGACGCCGTCGACCCCGGCCGCCTCCGCGGAGCGTAGCAGCGTCCCGAAGTTGGTCGGGTCCTGGAGGTGCTCGAGGATGAGGACGAACGGGTCATGCCCGGCCTCGCGGGCGCGGGCGAGGACCGCCGGGAGGTCCGCAAAGCGACGCTCGCCGACCTGGAGCAGCACGCCCTGGTGGCCGTCGAAGCCCGCGAGCCGCGTCATCCGATCCGCCGGGACGCGGTCGACCGGGAGTCCGGCCCGCCGGGCCTCGTTGAGGATCGCCTTGAGCTCCGGGGAGGGCCGCGCGGTCGCGGAGAGGAGGAGCCGATGCGCCTCACGGCCCGCGGCGAGCGCCTCGGCCACCGGCCGCCGCCCGCCGATCCAGTCGGTCACTCGACCCGCACGACCCCGGCGACCGCCCAGGCCGCGATCCCCTCTTCGCCGGCGAAGCCGAGGGCGTCGGACGTCGTCCCCTTCACCGAGACCGCGTCCTGCTCGACGCCGAGCAGGCGCGCGATGACCTCGATGATCTCGTCCCGCCGCGGGGCGATGGGCGGCCGCGCGATCGCCACGGCCACGTCGGCGGCCGTCGGGCGCCAGCCGTGCTCCTCGAGCCGAGCGACCGCCCGCCGGACGAGGTCGCGCGAGTTCGCTCCCTCCCAGGCGGTGGCCCCCACAGGAAACAGGCTGCCGACGTCGCCGAGCTGCGCGCCACCCAGCAGGGCGTCGATGAGGGCGTGGAGCACCGCGTCGCCATCGGAGTGCCCCTCGGGGCCGCGCTGCTCGTCCGCGAACAGGACGCCGCCGATGCGCATCTCGCGGCCCTCGACCAGCCGGTGCGCGTCGAAGCCGATCCCGCAGCGCACGCCGTGCGGCAGCTCGGCAACGCTGCCGGGCGCGACGAGCGGTGTCGCGGCCGCGGCGAGGTTTCCGCGGACCGCGTCGATGTCGCTCGGCTCGGTGAGCTTGCGGTTGCTCGGGTCGCCGGGCACGACGCGCACCGAGACCCCGGCCGCGGCGAGCGCGCCGACGTCGTCGGTCACCGGCCGCTTCCAGGCGTGCATCTCTTCGATCGCTGCGCGGAGGTCCCCCAGCCGTGCGGCCTGCGGCGTCTGCGCCGCCACGACGTCGGCGCGGTCGACCGGCGCCACGACGCGTCCGCCCCGCACCCGCTTCAGCGTGTCGGGGACCGGCACGACCGGCACCACCGCGTCGTTTCCGGCGGCTGCCATCTCGGCGACCGCGGCGACGAGCGCCGGGGTCAGCGCCGGCCGCGCCGCATCGTGGTCGAGCGTGATCGTCTCGTCGCCATGCCCTGCTCGCCGCAGCGCGCGCAGCCCGGCGAGGACCGAGTCGGCGCGCTCGGCTCCCCCGGCGATGACCTCACAGCGGCCGAGGCCACCTGCCGGGAGCGCGGAGCGGAAGCGCTCCACGGAATCGGCGGGAACCGCGATCGCCACCCGCACCAGCCCTGGCGTGGCCAGGAGCGCATCGAGCGCCCAGCGCCACGCGGGACGCCCCCAGAGGTCGACCCACAGCTTGTCGGTGCCCATCCGGCTGCTGCGGCCGGCGGCGACGAGCACGGCGGCGAACGAGGGCGGCATCGGTCTGGCGCTCGCTGCTCAGGCGTCTTCGCGCCGAGGCTGCGCGAAGATCATGCGACCCGCCACGGTCTGGAGCACGCGCGTCACGCTGACGGTCGTCTCCTCGTTCATGAGGCCCCCTCCGCCCTCGACGACGACCATCGTGCCGTCCTCGAGATACCCGACGCCCTGCCCCGCTTCCTTCCCCTCCTGGATGATGCGCACCCGCAGCTCCTCACCAGGGTGCACGACGGCCTTCACCGCGTTCGCGAGCTCGTTGATGTTCAGGACGCGGATCCCCTGCAGCTCGGCGACGCGGTTCAGGTTGTAGTCGTTGGTGAGGATGGCCGCGCCGTGCTCGCGCGCGTAGGCCATGAGCTTCGCGTCGACGTCGGAGACCTCCGGGTAGGTCTCCTCGCTGACCTCGATCGGCGCCACAGGGTCGCGCTGGAGCGCGGTGAGCATCTCGAGCCCCCGACGCCCGCGATTGCGGCGCAACGCGTCCGGTGAGTCGGCGACGCGCTGGAGCTCGTCGAGGACGAAGCGCGTGATGACGAGGGTTCCCAGGATGAACCCGGTGCGCGAGATGTCGACGATCCGGCCATCGATGACCGCGCTCGTGTCCACCACGACGCGATTGCTCGGGCCGCGGCGGCGCCCCGGTGGGCTCAGCAGCCCGTCGAAGGCCGCCAGCAGCTCTCGTCGCTTGAACATCGTCGCGGCGAGCATGACTGCCGCCAGCACGATGGCCACGACGGGAGGACCGACCGAGCCGATGGCGCCTCCGGCGCTCGCCAGCGGGACGCCGATGAGCAGGCCCATCACGAGGCCGACGACGATCGCGGCGACGCCCAGCGCGAACTCGCCGGCACCCGCCTCCCCGAGCCGTTCCTTGGCCCGATTGGCCGGATAGATGGTGAGGTACGGGCTCAGGAGGTAGCCGAAGAGGAACCCCGTCACGACGAACGCGGTCAGGAAGGCGGGCGCGTTGGCGGGCGTGAGGAGGTCGTCAGCCTGGTCGAGCAGCGTGAGGCCGACGGCAAAGCCGAGGACCGTGCCGGCAACGGCGCCGAGCAGCTGGATGATTCGTGTCATGAGCCGATGAGTCCGTGATGAATTCAGTGCGCGTCGACCGGCAGATGAAGGAGATGAATCCCGGTAGTCGCGCTTGCCCCGACAGTAGCACGCGATTCCGCGCGCCTCCACGTGGCGCGCATGGCTCGATCGTCGGGCCGATCGTCCTGATCGATCAGGGCTCGAGCGAGAGCTGGAGCGCCTCCCGGATGTCACGTGCCACGACCAGGCCGCCGGCCCCGCCGGCCTCCGTCGCCCCCCGCGCGGGGCCCGTGACGAGCCGCTCGAAGCCGAGGCGACGCGCCTCGAGGAGACGCCGCTCGGCGCGCGCCGCTCCCCGCAGCCGCCCGGACAGCGCAACCTCGCCGGCGAGGACGGTGGCCGCCCGAACGGGACGCTCCCGCAGGCTCGAGGCGAGCGCCGTGGCCACCGCGAGGTCGGCCGCTGGCTCGTCGATCCGGAGGCCGCCCGCCACGTTCACGTACACGTCGTGCCCGGTGAGGTTGAGGCCCGCGTGCCGCGCGAGGACCGCGATGAGCATGAGGACACGGTTCACCTCGATCCCCGTCGTCGCGCGTCGCGGCGACCCGTAGCTCGCGGGCGCCGAGAGCGCCTGGATCTCGACCGCGAGCGGTCGCGTCCCCTCGAGCGCGATCGTGACCGCTGAGCCGGCCGTGGGCACCTCGTCCGACTCGATGAAGAAGCGGCTTGCGTCGGCGACCTCCGCCAGGCCATCCCCGCGCATCTCGAGCACGCCGACCTCGTCGGTCGGGCCGAAGCGGTTCTTCGCCGCGCGCAGGAGCCGCGTCGCGCCGAGTCGCTCCCCCTCGAGGTAGATCACGGCGTCGACGAGGTGCTCGAGCGTCCGCGGACCCGCCACCGTCCCCTCCTTCGTCACGTGCCCGACGAGCGCGACGCAGGTCCCGCTCGACTTCGCCGCCTCGGCCAGGCGCGCCGCTACCTCGCGCACCTGCCCCACGCTGCCCGCGGGGCCGGTGAGCTCGCCGCTCGTCATGGTCTGAACGCTGTCGATCACCGCGAGCACCGGCGCCAGCGCGTCGATCGCGCCGAGCGCCGACTCGAGGTCGGTCGTCGCCACCAGGCTCAACCCGTCGACGACGGCGTCGATCCGCTCCGCGCGGCCCCGAACCTGGGCCGCCGACTCCTCCCCGGTGATGTAGAGCACCCCCGGGCCGTCACGACCCGCGATCCGCGCGGCGAGCTGCAGGAGGAGGGTGGACTTGCCGATCCCGGGATCGCCGCCGATGAGGATGATCGAGCCGGGCACGAATCCCCCGCCGAGGACGCGGTCCACCTCGCCGATGCCCGACGCGAGGCGCGATGCCTCGGCGCTCGTCACGCTGGCGATCGGCACCACCGTGGCCGGCCCGGCGACGGCCGCGCGGCTCGACGCCCTTGCCGCGGCGCGAGGCGCGGCGACCGTCTCGACGAGGGTGTTCCACGCCTCGCACGACGGGCACTGTCCGGCCCACTTCGGCGACTCGGCGCCGCACTGCTGGCAGAGGTACGTCGTCCGGGCGACAGGCACGGTGGTCCGCGAGCGTCCCACGCGGCCGATTACCGCCGCATTATCGGGGGATTACCGGCCGGCCCGGGCCGGCTGGCGCTTCGCGGGCGGCGAGGCCTTCTCGATCGTGAGGGTCCCGTCGGGGCCGACG
>JBDTWT010000079.1:0-7385 GCA_040006555.1 Chloroflexota bacterium | reverse complement strand
GCACCGGGAGGTCGCCACGCCGCGTGACGAGCGGGTCAGCCACGTGGCGCCTTCGTCAGTACGTACACGAGCTCGCTCCGGAAGCCGATCTCCGTCGACGACACGATCTGCGGGCCGAGATCCTCCCTGAGCGTTTTCATGCGTGCCTGATAGGTACGCCAGAGGCGGCCGCGACCTCCGAGCGAGCGCGCGGGAAACGAGATGACGACGTGCCGCGTGCGCAGGCTCGCCACCAGGCGAAGAGCTGCCGCTCGATCCTGCCGGTCGAGGAGCGGCACGGTCTTGAGCAGAAGGGCGACGTCGGCGGATGCCTGGGGAGCGCCGGTGACGAGGTCGCACGGCCACGTCCGATGCGGCTGGCCAACGAGCTCGAGGAACGCTTCCACCTCCTGGAGCACACCGCGGTCGGCGTCGCAGGCGAGGTACTCGGCGCTCGCAGGAAGCCCCATGAATGGCAGCGCCAGCGGGTTCAGGCCGCAGGCGAGGTCCAGGACCGACCCGGGGGCCGAGCCGACGGCCTCCCACACCTCGGGGTAGAACCGGTCGAGCTCGGCGATCCGCTCCCGCGTGGACGCATGACGTTCCAGGGCGCGGCGGCAGGCGTCGCGCATCGGCTCGTCCCAGCCCCCGGTCCACGTCGCGCTCAGCTCGGCGCCCGCCTTCGTCGCGGCCCGGCCGCGGTAGGCGCCGACGGCCTGGTGCAGCCGCCGCTTCACGCGCTTCGCGGCCTCCTCGGGATTCCGGGAGCGCGGCAGCTCCTCGGCGGCAAGGCGAGTGAGGAGGGCGCGGTCGACGTCCCGGTAGCGGGTCGACGCGAGCACGCGCGCGACGACGTCGTCGGTCATTCGCGCCGCAGCCGCAGCACGAGCGCATAGGCCTCGCGACGCGCAAGCCCGTGCCGTGCGACGAGGAGCTCCTGGATGGCGCGAGCCGGCGCGCCGGCGTCCAGCAGCAGGCGCGCGTCCGCCTCCGCCTCGGCCGGGGCATCCGGGCGGCCGGTCGCACCACCGATGAGCAGCGTGCACTCGCCGCGCACCTCGCCCTCGGCTTCGAGCTCCGCCACGAGCGCCGACAGCGGGCCGCGTTGGTAGCGCTCGTGCCGCTTGGTGAGGTTGCGGGCGAGGCAGGCCTCTCGGTCGCCGAGCGCCGACAACGCGTCGCGCAGTGCGGCAACCAGCCGTCGCGGCGCCTCGAATGCGACGAGCGTCGCCTCCTCGTCACGCAGCCGCTCGAAGGCGGCTCGCCGCGCGGGGGCCACGCGTGGCAGGAAGCCGATGAACCGAAACGGGTGCGGCGGCAGCCCCGACGCCGCGAGGGCGGTGGTCACAGCGGAGGCGCCCGGAAGGCTGCTCACCGCGATCCCCGCGTCGATCGCCGCGCGGACGAGACGGTAGCCGGGGTCGCTGACGAGTGGGGTCCCCGCGTCACTCACGAGCGCCACGTCGTCGCCGGCGCGGAGGCGCTCGATCAGCTCGCGGCTCCGCGCCTGCTCGTTGTGGTCGTGATAGCTGATGGCGCGGGCCTCGATCCCGTGGTGCCGCGCGAGCGTCGCGAAGTGCCGTGTGTCCTCCGCCGCCACGACCCCAACTGCCTTCAGGGTGTCGCGCCCGCGGATGGTGAGGTCGTCGGGATTGCCGATCGGGACCGGCACGAGGTAGAGGGTGCCGGCCACGCGGGCGTCTGGTATCGGCATGGCAATCGAGCGTAGCACTCGACCCCCGGGCTGCCGCCGGCGGTAGGATCGGCAGATGGCCAGCCTCATCGAGTGCGTGCCGAACTTCAGCGAGGGTCGTCGGCCGGAGGTGCTCCGGCAGATCGTCGACGCCATCGGCGGCGTCCGGGGCGTCACCCTCCTCGACCACAGCGCAGATGCCGTCCACAACCGCAGCGTCGTCACCTTCGCGGGGACGCCCGACGACGTGGCGTCTGGGGCGGAGGAGGGGGTGCGGACTGCGCTCGATCTGATCGACCTGCGCACGCACAGCGGTGCGCACCCCCGCATCGGCGCGGTGGATGTCGTCCCCTTCGTGCCACTCGACGCGACGCCGATGACCGAGGCCGTGGACGTCGCGCGGGCGTTCGCCGAGCGGATCGCGGCGCGCTTCGATCTGCCTGTCTACGCCTATGGCGAGGCGGCGCTTCGCCCCGATCGGCGCCGGCTCGCGAACGTCCGGCGGGGGCAGTACGAGGCCCTCCGCGCCGCGATCGGCAGTGATCCGAAGCGAGCGCCGGACTTCGGGCCGACGCGCCTGCATCCGAGCGGGGGCGCCGTGGCCGTCGGAGCCCGCAAGCCACTCATCGCCTTCAACCTCAACCTGCGCACGGATGACCTGCCACTCGCCGTGCGGATCGCGCGGGCCATCAGGGAGTCGTCGGGCGGGATGCCGGGCGTCCAGGCGATGGGCGTCCTGCTCGAAGAGGCAGATGGACGCCGGACGGCACAGGTCAGCACCAACCTCGTGGACTGGGAGCGAACGGGACTCGGCGCCGTGGTGCGCGAGGTGCGACGCCTCGCGCACGAGGCAGGGACGGAGATCGACCGCTGCGAGCTCATCGGCCTTGCGCCCGCCGCTGCGCTCGCCGACGTGGACGGGAGGGACATCGGGATTCCCGATCTCGGCGATCGCGCTCTGGAGGTCCGTCTCGCTCGAATCATCAGTCGGCCATTCCCAGGGGACTGAATGCGCGACCGAGCAGCCGAAATCGGTCCTTCATGCGCCGCTTCAGTCACCAGTGAATGAAAGGGAGGCGGAGCCTCCCTTTCCGATCTCTGGATCGCTGATCCATTCACCACGGAATAGCCGGACGTTCCGCCTGACTCGGGTCTGGTTCTCCGGTGCTGGCCCGCACCGCCGTTGCCATCTGGCAGACGGATTGCACTTGGGAAGGCGAAATGAAGCCCCAGCCCACCAGCTCCCGCCAGAACCGCGTTCTCATGGCACTTGCCGCCGCGTGGATCGTCCTTTCGCTGGCGATCGGCGGCGCGGTGAGCGCCAGCGAGACCCGTGCCGCAGGGCGCGACGACCTCGGTCTCGGAGGCGGCGCAGCACTGACTCCCTGAGGTCGCCGAGGGCTCGGGCTAGACTCCACCGCCCATGAGTCTCCGGAGCGACCTCGTCAACGCCATCGCCCGGGCGCGCGACCGCGCGCGTGCGGCCGGGGCGCTGAAGATCCCTCCCGACGCCGAGCTGCCCGAGATCGGGCTCGAGCGTCCGGCCAATCCGACCCATGGTGACTGGGCAAGCAACGCCGCGATGCAGCTGGCGCCGCTCGCTCGCGTGGCGCCGATGCGCATCGCGGAGGCGATCCTCGAGCACTTCACGGCCCCACCCGTCGTCGCCGATGTCTCGGTCGCGGCGCCGGGGTTCCTGAACTTCCGGCTGGATCCTTCGGCCGTCGCCGCGCAGCTCGGCGCGATCCTCGCGGCGGGAACCGACTACGGGCACGAGGCCCAGCCAGACCCGCGGCGCATCAACGTCGAGTTCGTGAGCGCGAACCCGACCGGGCCCCTCCACGTCGGAAATGCGCGCGGCGCCTTCGTCGGCGACGTGCTGTCACGCGTGCTTCGCGCGGCGGGCCACACCGTGACGCGGGAGTACTACTTCAACGACTTCGGCGGACAGGTCCGCGCGCTCGGCGCATCGGTGCGTGCCATTCGCGCCGGATCGCCCATCCCGGAGGACGGGTACCACGGCGACTACGTGCGGGACATGGCCGCATCGGTCCCGGCCGAGGTGGCCACAGCGGCCGAGGGCGCCGCCGATGACGAGGAGGCGGACTGGATCCTCGGCCGGTGGGCGTCGGAGGTGCAGCGAGCCGGGATCGAGGCCAGCCTCGCCGCGCTCGGCGTCGAGTTCGACGTGTGGAAGACGGAGAGCTCCATCCACGACGAGGGGTGGGTCGAGCGCGGCGTCGAGAAGCTGCGCGAGGCCGGGTACGTGTACGAGGCGGAGGGCGCGACCTGGTTCCGGTCGACTGCGTTCGGCGACGACCGCGACCGGGTGATCCATCGGTCCAACGGGCAGCCGACGTACTTCGCCGCGGACATCGGCTATGTCCTCGAGAAGTTCAGCCGAGGTTTCGAGGAGCTCATCTACGTATGGGGCGAGAACCATCACGGCGCGGTCGCGCGCCTGAAGCACGCGGCCTCCGCGCTCGGCTTCGACCCAGAGGCCGTGCGCATCCTCCTCTACTCGTGGGTGCGCTTCGTGCGCGACGGCGAGGCGGTGAGCATGAGCAAGCGCTCCGGCGAGTTCGTCGAGCTGGACGAGCTCATCGCCGAGGTCGGCGTGGACCCCGTGCGCTGGTTCTTCAGCAGCAGGGCGTTCACCAGCGGCATCGACTTTGACCTCGAGCTCGCGAAGCGGCAGAGCAACGAGAACCCCGTGTACTACGTGCAGTACGCGCACGCGCGGGCATCCTCGATCCTGCGCAGTGCCCCGGATTCCGGGGTCGGGCCGGAAGCGTCCGCCGCGCGCGACCTGCTCCACCATCCGAGCGAGCAGGAGCTCATCCGCCAGCTCCTTGACTTCCCCGATACGGTCGCCCGGGCAGCCGATCGGCGCGAGACCCACGACGTGCCGCGCTACTGCTACGAGCTGGCGACCGCGTTCTCGGCGTTCTACCGCGACTGCAAGGTGCTCAGCGAGGATGCGGCGCTGTCGGCCGCCCGCCTGGCGTTGACCGATGCCTCGCGCTCCGTGCTGGCCAATGGGCTCGCCCTGCTCGGCATCTCGGCCCCGAACTCGATGTAGCCGGGGCTAGCCTCCGGCCAGCGCCAGCACTCGATCGTGCAGCTCCTGGTTGGAGGCGTGGACCACCAGCACCTGGCCGTCGGGCAGCTCCACGGCGCTCGCTGGGAAGCCCAGCGTGCCCTGGCGCATGGCGATCCCGTGGACGTGGACGAACTCGGCAGCGTCCTCGGGTCCGTCCCACGCGAGCCGCCAGGCCAGCGCGAACTGGTCGTCCGGCCCGGAGATGACGGCCGCGCGATCGCCTCCCCATCCGTCGGCGGCGATTCCCGCATCGCCGGCCCCCGCCCCGAGGTACTCGAGGATGATGCCGATGGTGGCCTGGCCGACCGGTGACGAGTCGACCTCCTCCCAGCCTTCGCCGAGGCCGGCGGCGAGGTCCGGCAGGGTGACCGGGATCGGCTCCTCGCGCGCGATCCACTTTCCGATGTCGATGATCTGCTCGGTCGAGGTCGGCGGATCCGCGTAGGCCGCATCCACGTCGCTGAAGTCCGGGTCGAAGATGTCGTTGCCTGCCAGCTGAGTGACCCAGGTCTGGCCCGTGATGTACGGGAACTCGACGAGCTGGGCGACCATCCACGAGGGGATGTTCGCCGTGTCGGGCAGCGGCATGTCCTGCAGCTCGAGGATCTCGGCCTGCGTCAGGTGGGCGAAAGCCCAGGCGAGCATCGTGGTGTTGGCGTCGCCCTCTTGCAGGGCGGTACGAGCCAGCCCTCGGTCGTCCTCCCCCGGCTCGTTGATCGCCAGGTTGTCGAGCCCGAACGCCGCGTCCTGGAGGGCGTGGGTGTACTCGTGGGCATAGGTGAGCTTCGCCGTCGCGTCGAGCCCGGAGTCGGCCACCACGACCATCCGCTGCTCGATGTCGTCGTAGAACCCGAGGACCCCCTCCCCGTAGAGCTCGAGCTGGAGCTCAGCCACGTCCTGCCCGGGCTCCAGGAGGCCGAACGCCCGCAGCGCGATATTGTCGCGTTCCCGATCCTCCAACGGGTACTCCTCGTCGAAGATTCGTCGCAGTTCCTCGCCGAGCTGCTCGCGGCTGATGAGCTCCGCCGGACCGATGTCGGCCGGCTCAAGACCTCGGATCGCCTCCACCTGCTCCTCGATCTCGGCGAGGATCGCAAGCGCCTCCTCGTCGGTCGTGGCGCTGGGATCGGGGCTCGCCGCATCCGTCGCCGACGCAATGGGCGAAGCCGATGCGGTCGCGGTGGGACTCGCGGAAGCGGCGGTCTCTCCGCGATCGCCGAGGACGTTCACCCCGACGACGACGGCACCCAGGACGAACAGCGCGACGACCACCAACGCGATGGAGCGCTGGGCTGCGGACATGCACGGCATTCTTGCATGGGCCCCGCATCGCCCCGCCAACGTTCACGTTTCTTAAGGCGGGGCAAGCCCTCGGTTTAGGTCCCGCCCGTAGCCTACGGCCTGCGAGATGGAGACCAACGGGCCTCCTCCTCCAACCCTCCCTCCTTCGAGCGCCGGTGCCATTGGGCGGGCACCGGCGCTCGTGCTGTCCGTCGATCCGTCGGCGCGCCGCCTCTATCGGCTACCATCGGTCCACCGATGGAGATCACCTGGTACGGGCGTGCCTGCTTCCGGCTCAAGGGCAAGGACGCCACGGTCATCACCGACCCATGCCCGCCCTCCACTGGGTTCGTGGCGGGCAAGCACGACGTCGACCTGCTGACGCTCAGCCACGCTCACCCCGATCACGTCTACACGCGCTCGATCACCGCGGGGCTGACCCTCACCCGCCCGGGCGAGTACGAGTACAAGGACCTCCTCATCACCGGCATCCGGACGTTCCACGACGGCGAGGGCGGGGCGACCCGAGGGGAGAACATGGTCTTCGCGGTCGAGATCGACGGCGTCCACATCTGTCACCTTGGCGACCTCGGGCATCTCCTCACCGACGAGCAGCTCATGGAGCTCGGTCCAGTCGACGTCCTGCTCGTGCCCGTCGGGGGCGAGACGACGCTTACGCCGGCGGAGGCCGCCGAGGTCGTGGCGCAGGTCGGGCCGAAGATCGTCATTCCCATGCACTTCGCCGTCGACGGCGCCTCGAAGGACCTCGCCGGGCCCGACACCTTCCTGCACGAGATGGCCGCGGAGCCGATCCGTCAGCCGAAGGCCCAGGTGACCGTCAGCTCCCTCCCCGACGAGACGCAGGTCGTCGTGCTCGAGGCCCGCGGCCGGACCGGCTGACGCCTCGGCCACCCGCCGTCGCGCCCCCAATTGGTGCGCTCACGCACCACCGAATTCGTCGGCGTCCACCCGCAACTCCACCGCACCTCACCAGCCGGTAGTACCTGGGTACTACCCGAGTACTGGTGGCTCCCGTAGGCTCGAAACCGGTGGGAATCCGACGAGGAGCAGACACCATGACGAACCGCTCGATTCGAGCGAAGCCGGGGCCGGGAGAGGAACTGATCGGAACGATCACCAAGCGCGGGATCCGGCTGACGCGGGAAGCGTGGCGGGCCCAGCGCGCGTATCGGTCCGAGCTGCAGCGCGCGGCCAGGGCACCAAGGCCGAGCCTCCTGGGCTGGCTGCCCCGTGCCGGGACGGCCGTGGCGAAGACCGGACAGTCCGCCGTGCGACGGCGAGTCTTGCCCTGAGGCCCGACGGCCTGGT
>JBDTWT010000078.1:0-7412 GCA_040006555.1 Chloroflexota bacterium | reverse complement strand
CGGCCGATCATCCAGTACGCGGTGGAGGAGGCGGTGGCCGCCGGGATCGAGCAGATCATCATCGTCATCGCCTCCGGCCGGAGCGCGATCGAGGACCACTTCGACTCCAATCAGAACCTCGAGCGCTGGCTCGAGGAGCACGGCGATATCGAGATGCTGCGGACCGTCAGGCGCATCAGCGAGTACGGGACCGTCGCCTTCGTCCACCAGCGCGAGCAGCTCGGCCTGGGCCACGCGGTGCTGATGGCGAAGGACCTCGTGGGCCAGGAGCCGTTCGCCGTCCTGCTGTCCGACGACGTGATGATCAACCGCTCCGGGGACCCGGTGACGAAGCAGCTCATCGACGCCCACGTGGCGCATCGCGGCTCGGTCATCGCCGTCCAGCGCGTGGACCGCAGCGAGGTCGGCCGCTACGGGATCATCGACCCGCTGCACGAGGAGGGCCGCCTGGTGGAGATCCGCGACCTCGTCGAGAAGCCGGCGGTCGCCGACGCGCCCTCGGACCTCGCCGTCCTGGGACGCTACGTCCTCACTCCCAAGATCTTCGACATCCTCGAGCAGACCTCGCGCGGCGCCGGGGGCGAGATCCAGCTGACCGATGCGATCCGCGGCCTCATCCGCGAGCAGCCCGTGTTCGGCTACCAGTTCGAGGGGACGCGCCACGACGCCGGGACGCGCGTCGGCTGGCTCAAGGCCAACGTCGCGGTGGGGCTGGAGTCGGACGACGCCGATGAATTCCGCTCCTACATCCGCGGCCTCGACCTGCGAGACTGACCCCGCCCGGGTGACCATCGGTGTGCAGGCCCGGAAGCGTGGAGGGCCCATGGCGTGGAGATGATCGGCAGGCTGATCAGCGGCCGATATCGCCTGATCGCCCCCCTCGGCGAGGGGGGAATGGCGACCATCTGGCGGGCTGTCGACGAGCAGCTCGACCGGGAGGTCGCGGTCAAGCTGCTGCGGCCCCAGTTCAGCGCCGATGCCGGCTTCGCCGCGCGCTTCAAGCAGGAGGCGCGCTCGGCGGGCGGGCTGTCGCACCCGAACATCGTCGGCGTCTACGACTACGGGACCGACGGGGTCGATGGCGAGCAGTACATCGTCATGGAGCTCGTCCAGGGCAGCGACCTCGCGACGATCCTGCGCGACAGACGGACGCTCTCGACCGACGACGCGGTGCGGGTGGCGATCGGCGTCGCCGGCGCGCTCGAGGCCGCGCACCGCAAGGGGATCGTCCACCGCGACGTGAAGCCGGGAAACATCCTCATCACCGACTCCGGGGACGTGAAGGTCACCGACTTCGGGATCGCCCGCGCGGTTGCGGAGGCGTCCATGACGGTGACGGGCACGACCCTCGGCTCGGTGCACTACTTCAGCCCCGAGCAGGCGCGCGGCGACGAGGTCACCGGCGCCTCCGACGTCTACTCCCTCGCCATCGTCCTGTACGAGATGCTCTCCGGGCGCCGGCCCTTCGAGGCGGACTCGGCCGCGGCGGTGGCGCTCAAGCGCCTGAACGAGGATCCGCCGCGTCCAAGCGCCCTCGGCGTGCCGATGTCGGCGGGCCTCGAGGCGATCGTGATGCGCGGCCTCGCCCGAGATCCCGCCGAGCGGTTCCCGGACGCGGGCGCGTTCGCGGAGGCGCTCCGCGTGTGGCGCCGCAACCCCGATGCGACGCCGCCGCTCGCCGCCGGCCTCGCCGGAGCCGCGGTCGCCACCACGCCACCCGCGGGCGAGCCCACCGTCTACGTCCCGCCCAGGGTGACCCGACCCGCCGACCGCATCCCGGTCGCTCCTCCGCCGCGGCGCGCCGACCCCTACCAGGGACAACGTGACGACGGGCAGCCGTGGTGGATGTGGCTCCTCGCCGTCCTGGGGGTCTTCCTCCTCGGCGCCATCGGCTTCCTGGCGGTCCAGCTGCTCACGGACCCCGGCTCGGGCGGCGCGTCGCCGACACCGAGCGTCGGGCAGGTCGTCGTGCCGGAGTGCGAGGACGTCTCGCTCACCAGCCTCCGCGCGGAGGCCGAGGAGCTCAGGCTTCGGGTCACCACGGAAGAAGAGGAATCCGAGGACGTCGAGGAGGGCCGCGTCATCCGCTGCGCGCCGGCGTCGGGCCTCCAGGCGGACGAGGGATCCGAGATCATCGCCTTCGTCTCGAGCGGCGCCGAGCTGGTGGAGGTGCCACGCCTGCGCGGCCAGACGCTCGAGCAGGCGAGCGCGACGCTCGAGAGGGCCGGCCTCGAGCTCGGGTCGATCACCGAGGAGTTCGATCCCGAGGTGAACGAGGGCTCGGTCATCCGCAGCGTGCCGACCGAGGGAGTCGACCATCCGCGCGGCGAGCAGGTGGATCTCGTGATCAGCCGCGGACCGACGCCGTCGCCCAGCCCGTCGCCCACGCCGACCCCGACGCCCGCCCCGACCCCGACTCCCGCCCCGACCCCGACTCCGGTCGTGACGCCCTCGCCTTCCCCGCAGGCCTGATCGGGCCGGAGCGACCCGCTCCCCGGTGCTAGCATGCCCGGCAGTCCGGTCAACCCTGAGCTCATTGGAGGCATCCCCGTAGCCATGGCAGCCATCGCCCCGTTGACGGTCGATGAAACGACGTTCGACACCGAGGTCCTCGGTGCGGACAAGCCGGTGCTCGTCGATTTCTGGGCCCCGTGGTGCGGGCCGTGCCGCCTCGTCTCGCCGGTCGTGGAGAGCTTCGGCGAGAAGCACGCGGAGAAGGTCGCCGTCGCCAAGGTCAACACCGACGAGAACCAACAGCTGGCGATGCGCTACAGCATTTTCAGCATCCCCACCCTGATCCTCTTCCAGAACGGCCGGGAAGCCGCCCGACTCGTGGGGTACATGCCCCAGGAGGTCATGGAGGAGCGGCTCAGCCAGTTCCTCAGCTGAGCGCGCGCGCCGCGACCGACCGATGATCATCAAGACGGAGCGCCGGGTTGCGGCGGATCGACGCCGGGAGAGCGAGGGGTTCGCCCAGGAACGCCGCGAGGGCGACCGACGCACGATGTGCTGGGAGGTCGAGAACTGCGACCTCACGATCCGCTATCGGTGCCCCGCCTTCATCCTCCGCCGGCCGTGCTGGGAGCTGTGGGCCGTCGAGGGGGTGGGGCCAGGACGAGCGTGCTGCCACAACAACAGGGAGTGCGAGCCCGGCCGCTGCATCATCGCGGAGAAGCGGTTCGCCGGCACGCCGGCCACCCCACCCGAGCCGCTCACCGTCCACGTCGGTCGCCGCGGGATGCCGTTGGGCTACGGACGGCCGCGGCGGCACCATTGCCCACACTTCTATCTGACCAGCGGAGCGAAGGGCCGCGTCCCGATCCAGGCGCCGCAGCTCATGCGCACGCTGCTCAAGCAGGAGGGAAGCGTGAGCCGATGCGAGCTGCGCGGCGGCGTCCACCTCGACTCGGGCTACGTCAACGACCTGTGCCTCACCGGCCAGTTCGCGGACTGCGTCTTCTACGAGGAAGGCTCGGACTGACCGATCCACTGACGTACGCCGATGCCGTCGCCGCGCTGACCGAGCGCGGACGCTTCGGAATCAGCATGGGCCTCGACCGCGTCGCCCGGCTGATGGCGGAGCTCGACCGGCCGGACCGGGCGCTGCGCGGGGCCCTCGTCGCGGGCACGAACGGCAAGGGCTCGGTGGTGGCCATGACCCGCTCCGTGATCGTCGCCGCCGGCCACTCGGTCGGCACGATGCCGAAGCCGCACCTCGTCAGCTATCGCGAGCGGGTGGCGATCGACGGCGAGCCCATTTCCGCGCGTGACTTCGCCGCCGCGGTGGAGCGGGTGCTTCCGGCGATCGACCGCGTGACCGCCGACGTCGGGCCGCCGACCGAGTTCGAGGCGCTCACCGCGGCCGCGATCACCGAGCTCGCGCGCCGCAACGTGGACCTCGCCGTGGTCGAGGTCGGCCTCGGCGGCCGGCTGGACGCGACGAACGTGCTCGACCTCGGGGTGGCGGCGATCACGAACGTCCAGCGCGACCACGAGGCGATCCTGGGCAACACGCTGCGCGCCATCGGCGGCGAGAAGGCCGCGATCATCAAGCCCGGCAACCTCGCCGTGACGGGCGCCCGGGGGCAGGGGCTGACCCCGATCCTCGCGCGCGCCCGGAAGCTCGGCGTCTCGCTCCGGCGCGCCGGCCCGCGGCATGAGTACCGGGCGGAGCTTCGGCACCAGGACTGGGACGGCATCGTCGTCGACGCGCTGACCCCGACGGCGGAGCTGCGCGACCTGCGCGTGGGGCTGCTTGGTGCCCACCAGGCCGACAACACGGCCGTGACGCTCGCGCTGCTCGATGCGCTCGCGGAGCGCGGGGACCGCCGGGGGCGGCCGCTGGTCATCTCGGAGGAGGCCGTCCGGCGGGGGCTCGGCGAGGCGCGGTGGCCGGGAAGGCTCGAGATGCTGGACGGGTCGCGCGTCGGGCTCGGTCGCGTGCTGCTCGACGGCGCGCACAACCCCGCGGGCGCGGCTGCGCTCACGAAGTCGCTGCGAGCGCTCGGCATGCGGCGTCCGACGATCGTCTTCGGCGCGATGCGCGGCAAGCGAGTCCCCGACGTCCTCCGCGCGCTCGCCCCGCTGCGGCCGCGTTTCGTCTTCACGCAGGTCGACGACCCCGGCGCGCACGACCCGGCGTCGCTCGCACGCGCGTGGCGGCGCATCACCGGCAACCCGGCGGCCACCGCTCCAACGCCTCGGGAGGCCCTGTTGCGGGCGAACGGCGACCCGATCGTCGTGGCGGGCTCGCTGTACCTGGTCGGCGCGGTGCGCGGCCTCCTCACCGGAAGCGCCGAGGAGGGCTGATGCCGCCACCGATACTGCGCTGGGGCGACCGGACGTACCTGATGGGGATCGTCAACGTCACCCCCGACTCGTTCTCCGGGGACGGCCTCGCGGCGCCGGGCCGCGGCGTCGCCGACGTCGTGGCGGCCGCGGTCGAGCAGGCGCGCGGGTTCGCGGACGCCGGGGCCGAGATCGTCGACGTCGGCGCGGAGTCGACCCGGCCGCGCGATGCATACGGCGACCACCCCGAGGTCGACGCGGCCTCCGAGGCGTCGCTTGCCGTCCCCGTCGTGCGCGCCATCGTCGAGGCGCTCGGCGACCGCGTGCTGGTCAGCATCGACACGAGCAAGGGCTCGGTGGCGCGCGCGGCGCTCGAGGCCGGCGCCGCGATGGTGAACGACGTGTGGGCGGCGCGGCGGGACCCGGAGACGGCGGACGCGGCGGCGGGCGCGGGGGCGTACCTCGTCCTCATGCACAACCAGGACGGCCGCAACTACCCCAGCGGCGTCTTCGAATCGGTGGCGGAGGGCCTTCGAGGCGCCGTGGCGGCTGCGATGGAACGCGGCGTGCCGCGTGATCGGCTCATCGTCGACCCCGGCATCGGCTTCGGGAAGGGGACGGAGGAGAACCTGGAGCTCCTCCATCGGCTCGGCGAGCTCAAGCAGCGGCTCGAGGGGCTGCCACTCCTGGTCGGGACGAGCCGCAAGCGTTTCATCGGCGAGCTGCTGGGCGGCGCCGCGCCCGACGATCGCGTCGAGGGCACCGCGGCGACCGTCGCGCTCGCGATCGCGGCGGGAGCGGACATCGCCCGCGTGCACGACGTTGCGGCAATCGACCGCACGCGGCGCGTCGCGGATGCCATCCTTCGCCGGTGAACGACGAGAAGTTCCCGGATCGGCTCAGCCTGGTGGACATGCGCTTCGAGGGCCGCCACGGAGCGGTGGAGGGCGAGCAGGAGTCGCCGCAGCCCTTCGAGGTGGACGTGATCCTCCACGCCGACCTCTCGCTGGCCGCCGACGGCGACGAGCTGGAGGCGACCGTCGACTACCGCACCATCGCGGCGCTCGCGCGATCGGTCGTGGAGGGCCCGAGCGTGACCCTCATCGAGACGCTGGCGGGCGACATCGCGCGTGACGTGCTGGACGCCACCGACCCGAAGCTCGTCGACGCGGTCGAGGTCAGCGTCCGGAAGCCAGAGGCCTCGATGGACGTCGAGCTCGAGACCGTGGAGGCGACCCTGCTCCGGCGCAGGACATCGTCGCCGGGGAGCGGCCTCATCACTCGGAGGGCAGGACGCCCAGGGTGACGGAGATCTCGCGCGTCGAGTTCTCACGGAGCACGCGGAGGGTGATGGTGTCGCCCGGCGCGTAGGGCAGGATGAGCGTCGAGAGATCCGCGCTCGCCGTGATCTGCTCGCCGTTGACGGCCACGATCACGTCGCCGGCCTGGAGCCCGGCCCGTTCGGCTGGGCTGCCCTCGAAGATCGGGTCCCCGCCCCCGTCGGAGGTGGCGATGAGCGCGCCGTCCTCGACCGCGATGTTCTCGGCGGCGGCCAGCGTGGGATCCACCGGCAGGTAGAAGACGCCGATCCATGGCCGCGTGAGCTCTTCGCCTGCGAGGGCCTGCCGCAGGATCGGCTTGGCGACGTCGATCGGGATCGCGAATCCGATGCCCTGGCCCTCAGCGCTCGTGCTCACCGCGGTGTTCACGCCGATCACCTGGCCCGCGCTGTTCACGAGCGGCCCGCCCGAGTTGCCGGGGTTGATGGCGGCGTCGGTCTGGATGAGGTTGTTGAGCCGGTCGGCGCTGGACTGGGTCGCGTCGGTGGCCGTGATGTTCCGGCCAAGCCCCGAGACGACTCCGGTGGTGACGCTGTTCTCGTAGCCGAGCGGATTGCCGATGGCGATCGCGGTCTGGCCCGGCTCGAGCCCCGCCGAGGTCCCGATCTCGGCGACCGGCAGGTTGGAGCCCTCGATCTTCACGATGGCGAGGTCGGTGAGGCTGTCGATGCCGTACACCTCGGCCGGGTACTCGCGCCCGTCGTTGGTCATCACCGTGAGCGTCTGTGCGTTCTCGACCACGTGGCGGTTCGTGAGGATCCAGCCGTTCGCGTCGAAGATGAAGCCGGAACCGGTCCCGGTCCCGGCGCCGAGGATTCCGCCACCCTCTGCCTGGATCATGACCACCGCAGGGGCCACGCGGCCGACTGCGTCGATCACCGCGCTCGACTCGTCGAGGCGGACGTTGCTCACGGGGTTCGCGACGGGCGTCTCGTCCGCCGCCCCGCCGTCGGCGGGCGTCTGCGGCACGAGGTTGGTGACCGCGACCGCCGACAGCCCGCCGGACAGGATGCCGGCGACCACGGCGATGGCGACGATCGGGACCGCTCCGAGCCCCCGGCGGGGCGGGACCGCGCGGGTCGCGACCGGCTCGCGACTCGACCACGCGGAGGCCGCCTGCCAGCCAGTCTCGCTCGTCGGGCGGTCGGCGACCGGCCCGTAGCGCTGCACCTCGACTGGCTCGGTCGGGTCGTTGTCGGTGGATCGGTTCGGATCGTGTGCCATGTCGGTGTCGATGGTTCCTCTCGTACCCGGGCGTTCGGCGAGCGGATGTTGGACGCTATG
>JBDTWT010000077.1:0-7533 GCA_040006555.1 Chloroflexota bacterium | reverse complement strand
GGGAGACAGTTACACCATCGTCATCCCCCCGCCCAACGTGACGGGCGCGCTGCACATCGGCCACGCGCTCACGGCGACCATCGAGGACACCCTCATCCGCTACCACCGCATGCGCGGGGACGACACGCTCTGGGTGCCCGGCGTCGACCACGCCAGCATCGCCGCGCAGTTCGTGCTCGACCGCCTCATCGCCGAGGAGGGTGAGAGCCGGGCGTCCCTGGGCCGGGAGCGGTACCTCGAGCGGATGTGGAAGTTCATCGACGAAACGCGCGACGTCATCGGCCGCCAGCACCGGCGCCTCGGGGCGAGCGCCGACTGGGACCGCGAGCGATTCACGATGGACGAGGGGAGCGCGCGCGCGGTGCGTGTGGCCTTCAAGCGACTGTGGGACGCGGGCCTCGTGTACCGCGGCGAGGCGCTCGTCACCTGGTGCCCGCGGTGCCTCACGACGATCAGCGACCTCGAGAACGTCCACCGCGACGAGACCGGCACGATCTGGACGATCCGCTACCACCTCGAGCGGCCCGACGGCACGCCAGATCCCGACGCGTGGGTCGCTGTTGCGACCACCCGGCCCGAGACCATGCTCGGCGACACCGCGGTCGCGGTGCACCCGGGAGACGAGCGGTACGGCGACCTCGTGGGCAGGCACGCCATCCTGCCGTTCCTCGGCCGGCGCCTGCCGATCGTCGCCGACGAGCAGGTTGACCGCGCCTTCGGCACCGGCGCGGTGAAGATCACGCCGGCCCACGACCAGGACGACTACGAGCTCGCGAAGCGCCACGGCCTGCCCGCGATCACGATCCTCGACGAGCAGGCTCGCGTGAACGAGGCCGGCGGCGCGTTCGCCGGGCTCGATCGATACGAGGCCCGGCGCCAGCTCGTCGAGCGCCTCCGCGCCGCGGGCGACCTCGAGGACGAGCGCCCGCACGAGATGGTGGTCGGACGATGCGACCGCTGCGGGACTGTCAGCGAGCCGCGCCTGTCGGTGCAGTGGTTCATCCGCGTGAAGCCGCTCGCGGAGCGGGCGCTCGCATCGGTCACCGAGGGTCGCACGACGATCCTGCCGGCGCGCTTCGAGAAGGTGTACGCGCACTGGATGGAGAACATCCACGACTGGGCGGTGAGCCGCCAGCTGTGGTGGGGGCACCGCATCCCCGCCTGGTTCTGCCCGGATGGCCACGTGACCGTGAGCGACCTCGCTGACGGCCCGGAGGCCTGCGCGGAGTGCGGGCGTCCTTCGGGCGAGCTCACCCAGGAGACCGACATCTTCGACACCTGGTTCAGCTCGGGCCTCTGGCCGTTCAGCACGCTGGGCTGGCCCGATCCGACCCCAGACTACGCGCGCTTCTATCCGACCACCGTCATGGAGACCGGGTACGACATCCTCTTCTTCTGGGTGGCGCGGATGATGATGCTCGGTCTCTTCTGCACGGGCACCGAGCCGTTCGAGACCGTCTACCTGCACGGGATGATCCGCGCCGAGGGCGGCGCGAAGATGGGCAAGACCAAGGGCAACACGATCGATCCGCTCTCGCTGGTGGAGGAGATCGGAGCCGATGCGCTCCGCTTCGCGCTCGTCGCGGGCTCCTCGCCGGGCCACGACCTGAAGCTCACCCGGGCGAAGTTGGACGGCGGGCGGAACTTCAGCACGAAGCTCTGGAACGCCGCTCGCTTCGTCCTGGCCAACCGACCGACGGACGAGGCCGCGGCCGATATGCCGGCCGAGGCATCCCTCCCGGTCCGCTGGCTGCGGTCGCGGTTGGCCGATGCGGTCGCGCGCGCAACGCGGCAGCTCGATGCCCTCGACCTGGGTGGGTACGCGGCGACCGTCTACGACGTGGCGTGGAGCGACTACTGCGACTGGTTCCTCGAGATGGCCAAGGTCGACCTGCGCCGCGCAGACGCGTCGCCGGCGGAGCGGGCTACCACCTGGCGGGCCGCCGCCGAGGGGCTCGCCGTCGTGCTTCGACTGCTGCACCCGCTCATGCCGTTCGTCACCGAGGAGCTGTGGCAGGCGCTCGGCGAGGCCGAGCCCCACCTGACCGACGGCGAGCCGCTCCTCATCACCGCGAGGTGGCCGGCGCGGTCGGACCGGGACGAGGCCGCGGAGGCTGCGTTCGCGGACCTCGCGGCGCTGATACGCGGCGTCCGCAACCTGCGAACGGAGGCGGGCATCCCCGCAGCGACCTGGGCCGCGCTCGTCGTCGACACCTCCGGCCCGGACGGGGCCAACGCGCTGCGCGGCGGCCTGCGCTACGTCGAGCCGCTGGCGCGCGCGCGCCCGATCGAGATCGATGCCGCCGGCGACCGGCCCGAGCTCGTGGCGGCAACCCCGTTCGGCGCGGCCTGGCTGCGCGTCGACGCGGCCGGCAAATCGGAGTCAGGCGGCCGCCGTGCGGCGCGACTCGCCGAGATCGAGAGCCATCTGGAGCGCGTCCGTCGGCTCCTCGCCGACCCCGGATTCTCCGGACGAGCGCCGGAGTCGGTGGTCTCGCGCGAGCGGGAGCGCCTCGCGGAGCTCGAGGAGCGGCGTCGCCAGCTGATCGCCGAGGGATAGGGGATGGGAGGGCAGGACCGCCGAATGGCCCAATCGGGTCATAGCGGCTGGTACCGCGCTGGCCTGACAATCGGGTGCCGAGCCAGTGAAAGGGCACCGTGAGCATCTCGTTCCTCCGACGCAAGAAGCAAGAGCCAGAGGCGCCGCCTCCTCCTCCGGTGGAGGATGTCGAGGCGCGCGAGTATTCCGAGCGCGTCACGCTGATGGGGCGCAGCAGCGATGCCCTTCGGCTTCCCGCGGGGCCGGCGACGGCCGCCGCGCTGCCGAGCATCGTCGAGGCGATCGTCCCCGGTCGCGTCGACATCGTCGAGCCGCTGCCCCTGGACCTGGCCAACGCCAGCCCTGCCATGGAGCGCTTCAACGAGCTCCAGCAGTGGGTGGTTGCGCGCCGGGACCTCGGTCCGGTCGGACGCCACGGGCTGTGGGTGCTCGAGCTGATCGACGCGCTCGACATGACGGTCGACACCTTCTACTGCGCTCTGCTGCACGGCGAGACGGACACCAGCGGGTATCCCGAGTACCAGGCCATCGTGGGCGGGCTTGCCTCCCACTGGGACGAGCTGTCCGGCGAGCTGATCGTCCGCGCCGTCGTGGGCTGGGGTGGCCGGGGCCTGCGCGGTGACACGGACCGCATCGGTCAGAGGATCCTGAGCATGCTCCACGCCCAGCTCCTCGCCTCCGGGCTTCCCCTCGGCCCGGCCGAGGCGCGGCTGCCGCTCGTCGGCGAGCGCACGGGCCTCAGCTGCATGCACTGCGGCTTCCAGGCTGGCGCGGAGGGCGCCATGTACTGCCCGCGCTGCGGCATGCGGATGAACCGAACCGCCTGAGCCCCCCAGTACCATTGGGGTAGTCCTCCTGAGCCCCAGTCCCATTGCCCGGTGGTGCGGTCCGCCCGAGACTGGTGTTGTCCGTGCCGGACGACCGTCCCACCCGAAGGAATGGTAATGAAGCGACCCGTGATCCTCCTCGCCCTCGGCGGCGAGAGCGCTGCGTACGTCGACGCGCTCCAGCGCGCCGGCTTCGATCCGGTCGACCCGGACGCGCTTGAGGTGACCGGCCGGAACGCCGACCTGGGCGTGATCGACTGCGACATGGATCCCGCCACGGTCAAATACCTCTACGACGTCATGCACGTCGACCCCGCCATTCCGACCCTGCTCCTCCTCGGCGAGAGCTCTCACCTCGGACCCGGCATCGGGGGTGTCGGCGACGAGGTGGCCCTGAAGCCCCTTCCGCCGGAGGCCATGGTCTACCGCCTCCAGGCACTGCTCATCCGCACCGGTCGCAGCCTGCCCAGCGAGTCCGGCACCTGGGCCGATGCCGGCGACCTCTCGACGGCGGCGATCGCCGGCGAGGGCCGCGTCGTGAGCGTCTTCGCCCCCAAGGGCGGCGTCGGCAAGACGACCCTCGCCATCAACATGGCCGTCGCGCTGCGGCAGCAGACGCGCGCCGAGGTGCTCCTCTTCGACGCCGACGTCGGCGTCGGGAACGTCACCTCCGCGCTCGACGTGCCGCCCCGCCTGGGCCTGGCGGACCTCGCCGACAGCCCGCCGAGCGAGTGGACCGACAACGCGTTCGACCATGCGGTGAGCACCCACGCCGAGACGGGCCTGCGCGTCCTCAGCTGGGGGACCGGCCCGAGCCAGTCCATCTCGGCCGAGCTCCTGCTGTCGGCACTGCGCTGGGCGCGCGGGCATCACTCATACGTGATCGTCGACAACCACCCCGGCTACGACGAGCGGACGATGGCCATGCTCGCGGTGGCGAACGAGATTTTCCTCGTCGTGACCCCGGAAGTCGGATCCATCCGCAACAGCGCCCAGTTCCTGGAGCTGGCGCGAGAGATCGGCCTGTCCGGCATCGTGCGGGTCATCGTGAACCGGGCCAACCACGGCATCAGGATGGACGACCTCGCCGCATCGCTCGGCATGCCGGTCGCCGCCATGGTGGTGAGCAATGGGCCGAAGGCCGTGATGGCCGCGAACCAGGGCCGTCCGCTGGTCACCATGTTCCCGAAGGAGAAGATCTCCGACGACATGCATCGCGTCGCGCGGCTCGTCTCGCAGCCTGAGGACGCCACCGAGATGGAACCGGTCCGGCAGGGTCTGTGGGATCGACTCCGCCCCGGCGCCTCGCAGCGCCTGGCCGAGAGCGCGGGGCGCCCTCAGCACTCCTGACCCCGGGGGTCTGCCATCATTCGGTCCCGTGCCCACGTATGACTACCAGTGCCGATCGTGCGGCACCGTCACCGAAGTGATCCACTCGATGCTCGCCGAGGGGCCGACCACCTGCGACCGATGCGGCGGCGAGCTGCGGCGCGTCCTCTTCCCGACCGGCATCATCTTCAAGGGCTCCGGCTTCTACCGGAACGACTCTCGAGCGGCCGCATCGGGATCCACCGGTTCCACCCCGTCGAGCGACGGATCGTCGGGCTCCGAGAAGGGGTCCTCGTCCGAGGCAAAGCCGGCTCCGGCCGCAAAGGATGGGGGCGCAGCGGCCGGAGGGTCGGGGGCGAAGGCCTCGAGCCCGGGGAACGACTCCTAGGCTGGCTGTGCCTGGCGCTCTCCGCAGCGCCGGCAGAAGCGCGCGCTGGCCGAGAGGGCGAGCCCGCATCCTCCGCAGCTCTGGACGGTGACGCCGGCGCCGCCGATCTCGCGGGCCGAGGCCTCCCACAGCATCGCCGCCGCGGTGACCTCCTTATTCGACATCGCTGCGCCACGCGACCGATACGGCAGGACCTGCGATGCGTCGGGCTCGACCGTCGCCTCGCTCGGCTCGTCGAGGCCGAGCTCCTCGAGCTGCGCCCGGCGAGCGGCGACCTCCTCGGTGTCGACCGCGGCCGCGATCCGGCGCTCCCGACGCGGGCGCGCGGCCGGCTGGGTCGGCAGACGGACGATCTTCTCTCGCATCGGCCCGCTGCGACGCGGAGCCGCAGGCGATGGGCGGATGTCCGCGGGCTGCGGCTCGGGCTCCGGGGCGACCTCCGCGGCGACCGGCTCGGGCTCGGGGGCGACGGCCGCTGCCGCGGGCGTTGGTTCGAACTCGACGTCGGCCGGCTCGAGCTGGGCGGCAGCCGGCTCTTCGGCCGCGACCGGCTCGGGAGCGACCTTTGCTTCCGCCGGCGCATCCTCGTCCCAGGCGACGACCCGCAGGGCCGGGCGCTCGGGCATCGGCTCGGGCTCGGGTGCGACTTCCTCGTGCATCTCGGCGGCGACCGGCTCGGGCTCGAGCACCGGCTCGGCCTCGAGGTCAGCCGCGACGCGCTCGTCGTCGGTGAGCTCGGCCACGGCCTCGGCGAACGTCGGCTCGGGCGGCACGACGGCGAGCGAGTACTCCGGTGGCGCCTCGGCCTCAGCCTCGGCCTCGGCCGCGGCGGCGTAGACCTCGCTGTCCGCCTGCGGCCAGCTCTCGGCCGGCAGCGGCTCCTCGGTCGAGTGCTGGAAGACCGGGACCGCGCCAGCGCCGACCAGGGATGCCGCGATGCGATCGGCCAGGTCGTCCACGCCCGGCACCGGAGCGCACGTGCGGCATCGTCCGGCGGCCTGGTTCCAGCAGTCGTTACAGGTGTACTGGCGGCAGCCGATGCACAGGTGCACCGACTCGTGGAACGCGTCGAGCTGCGCCGCGGCGATGACCGACTCCTGGGTCTGCATGCCCTCGCGCATGGCCTCGGACAGCTCCTGGTCGCTGACGAGGTACTGCTTCAGCCCGCCGATGAACCCGCGGGTCTTGCGGATCGGGCCGAGGCCCTTTGGCGCGCGGAACTCGTGGCGCGTGCCACAGCGTTCGCAGAAGGATGCGGTCAGCGTCTCTGACATGGAAGAGTCTCTCGCGTTTGATCGGGGGTTATGACCGAGTTTGAGCATAGGCGGCGGGCCGCGTCGGGTCATCGGCGCATTGGTACCGCGAACGCGGACCTTCGTACCCCGCGTGCGCTAGCATCGGCCGCCATGGGGATCCTCTCGCGCGTCGAGTCCTTCCTCGAGCGGTTCCTCGAGGCCCCCGCGGGCCGTCTCGGCGCGTCCATTCAGCCGGTCAGCTTGGCGAAGCGCATCGAGCGCGCCATGGATACGAGCAAGACGTTTCGGGACGGCGGCGTGATCGTTCCCAACCGGTTCGAGCTGCACCTCCACCCACGGGACTTTGCCCCGTTCGCGTCGTACCGAGGCTCGCTCGAGGATGACCTTGCCCACGGCGTGATGGCCCGCGCGCGCCGCGAGCGCTACACGCTGGTTGCGCGGCCGCAGGTCCGGATCCTCTCCGACGACGGGACGCGGCGAGGCGAGATCCGGGTCGCCGCCAACGTCGTGGACGAGCGCGGCCACCTCACGCGCGAGGCAGAGCCGGTGCCCGCCAGCTCGGACACGATGATCTTCGACCACCCGGCGCCAGGCGCCTCGCCCGACTCCGCGCAACGCGCGTACCTCCTCGTGAGCACCCGTGGCAGCCGGCCCGTGCAGTTCGACCTCGGCGGCCACCTGATCGGGATCGGCCGGGCCAGCGACAACGACGTCATCGTCGACGACCCGATGGTGAGCCGCCACCACTGCCAGCTGCGGCTGCAGCACGGTGCGTACAGCTTCGCGGACCTCGGCAGCCGCAACGGGTCGATGGTGAACGGCCAGCCCGTCAGCCAGATCGCCCTCGGCCCCGGCGACGTCATCGAGATCGGCGACACCGAGGTCGAGTTCCAGGTGCGGACGTGACCGGTGACATCTTGCGGCTCCTCCTCCTCGTCCTCCAGCTCGGGTTCGTCGCCCTCCTCTACGTGATCCTCGCGAGGTTCGCCGGGACGTTGCTGCGCGACCTGCGCAGCGCCGAGCAGGTGCAGCTCGCCTCCCGCTCCGGGATCGGGCGGCTGTCCGTCCTCGAGTCGCCGGAGGACGAGCCGCCGGCCGGGACGACGATCGCGCTGGGCCCGATCAACTCCATCGGCCGCAACGTGAACAACACGATCTACGTCGAGGACGACT
>JBDTWT010000076.1:0-7608 GCA_040006555.1 Chloroflexota bacterium | reverse complement strand
ATCCCCTCCGCCATCTGGCCGTGGCCGATGGCGACCTTGGCCCGAGGCACCAGGCGTCGCACGCGCTCGGCGGCCGCCTCGATCGTCTCGACCCGGTTGTGGACGTAGAAGATCTGTCCGCCGCGGTCGAGCTCGCGGTTGATCGCGTCGCGCACGAGTCCGTCGTCGTCCTCGGCGATGCGCGTCTGGATCGGCAGCCGCGCCTCGGGCGGCGTCTCGATCACCGACAGGTCGCGGATCCCGACGAGCGACAGGTGCAGCGTCCGCGGGATCGGCGTCGCGGAGAGGGTGAGAACGTCCACCTCTCGACGCATCGACTTGATGCGCTCCTTGTGCGTGACGCCGAATCGCTGCTCCTCGTCGACGACCAGCAGGCCGAGGTCGGCGAACGAGATGTCCTTCGAGAGGATCCGATGCGTCCCGATCAGGATGTCGACCCCACCCTCTGCCGCGCACGGGGAACGCCGCGAGCCGGCGCTGGAAGGTGAGGAGGTGCTGCTGCGCGAGGACCGTCGTCGGGACGAGCACGGCGACCTGCTTCCCGTCCTGGACCGCCTTGAACGCGGCGCGCAGCGCCACCTCGGTCTTGCCGTAGCCGACGTCTCCCACCACCAGCCGATCCATCGGCCGCCGCCGGAGCATGTCGGCCTTGACCTCCTCGATGCTGCGCGTCTGGTCCGGGGTCTCGGTGTACGGGAAGCTCTCCTCGAGCTCGCGCTGCCACGTGGTGTCGGCGCTGAAGGCGAAGCCTTGCGCGGATTCGCGCGCCGCGTAGATCTCGAGCAGCTCGCGGGCGAGGTCCCCGACGGCCCGGCGCACGCGACGCTTCGTGCGCTCCCACTCGGTGCCGCCGAGCTTGTTGAGGGCTGGGGCGGGTCCGCCGGAGTAGCGCGTGATGCGCGAGATCTGGTCGGCGGGCAGGAAGATCTTGTCGGTGCCGGCGAAGTCGAGCTGCAGGTACTCCTTGACGTCGGTGCCGAACGTCCGCTGCGTCATTCCGGCATAGCGCGCGATCCCATGGTCGACGTGCACGACGTGGTCGTCCGGCTGCAGCTTGCCGATGAGGTCGCGCGTGACGACGCGCTTCGCGCTCGTGAGGCGGCGGATGCGCGTGGCGCCGAACAGCTCGCCGTCGGTCAGCACCAGCAGCCCGCTCGGCGCGTGCGCGAAGCCGGCCGAGAGGGAGCCGTGCACCAGACCGATGGCCCCCGGGGGGGGAACCTCGCGGAGCTCGGCGGTCGGGCCGACCGCATGCCCCTCTGCCTCGAGAAGCTCGCCGACCCGGCTCGCCTGATCGGTCGTCACGACGACCCGCCGGCCGGCCGACGCCAGCTCGCTGAGCCAGCTCCCCGCGCGCTCGGCGCGCCCGGGCACGGGCGGCGCCGCTCCGTAGCCGGACTCGGCGTGCTCCCCCGCCTGCTCCTCGAGCTGCTCGGCAGAGCGGCTCGCGAGGTCGTCCAGGACGCCCTGCGCGTCGTACGGGAGCGGCCATCCCTGCGGCAGCTCACCGTTGGCCACGAGGCCCCCGAGGCGGTCCGCAGCCTGTCCGTCGAGCTCGCGCGCCAACGAACGCAGCTCGTCGAGGTCGGCAAGGGCGACGTGGGCCGGAGTCGGGACGTGATCCGCGGCGGGGCCTGCGGTGAGGATCTCCGCCCACGTCTCGGCGGCCTCTCCCACGTCGCCCTGCTCGAGACGTACGGCATCCTCGCGAAGCTGCTCGGAGCCCAGCGACGGAGCGCGGTCGGCGATGCCCTCCCACCCGTCGGCGGGGAGGAACTCGGACGAGGGCAGGAGCTCGACCTCGGTCAGGCGGCGGCGCGATCCCTGGCTCATCGGATCGAAGCTGCGGATCGACTCGACCTCGTCGCCGAACAGCTCGAGGCGCACCGGCTCGGACGCACCCGGGGGCCACACGTCGATGAGCCCGCCGCGGTGGGCGAACTCGCCCACACCGGTCACCTCCACCACCGGCTCGTAGCCGCCGGCGACGAGGCGCGTGAGCAGGCCATGCAGGCCGATCCGCTCCCCGACCCGCACGAGGATTCGCGCCTCCGCAAGCTGTCCCGGGCTCAGGGTGCGCTGGACGAGCGCGAGGAGGGGGGCGACGAGCACCAGGCCTGCCCCGTGGTCGGCCAGCCGGGCGAGGATCGCGAGGCGCTCGGCCGACTCGTCATGCTCCGGGAGCGCTCGCTCCAGGGGCAGCGCCGCGCGCTCGGGCAGGACGGCCACGCGGCCCGAGCCCAGCCAGGCGGCGAGGTCGTCGGCGAGGCGGTGCGCCTCCTCGTCGGTCCGGGTGACCGCGACGATCGGCGTGGACGCGCGCAGTGCCGCGCGGCGGGCCGCGAGGTGCCCCGCGCGCGCTGCGGCGGGCACACGAAGGACGCCCGGATCCGGCAGATGGGGCCGGAGGGCGTCGACGAGCGCGGCTACGCGGCGGTCACCGCCGCGCGATGGAGACATGGACGAGGGCCATGGTAGCGGCCGGAGGCGACGGAGCTCAGCTCGCGGTGAGATCCACCCCGTTGAACTCGTTCATGGCGGCCTCGATCCCCTCGGCCAGCCAGCGCTCTGCGGCGTCGGCGGCAACGCGCACCATTTCGTCCGCCAGTTCGCGCTCGTCCGGTCCGAAGGTCGCCAGGACGTGGCCCACCGCGTCGCCCGAACGCCCCACGCCAACGCGAAGCCGGCTGAACTCGTTCGTGCCGAACGTGGAGATGATGTCGCGCAGCCCGTTGTGGCCACCAGCGGATCCCGAGCGGCGCATCCGGAGGCGGCCGAGCGGCAGGTCGATGTCGTCGGTCACGACGAGCAGGTCCGAGGTGACGTCGACCTCGGTCTGCCGGAGTGCGGCGCGCAGCGGTGGCCCGGAGTGGTTCATGTACCGCATCGGCTTGACGAGCAGGACGTCGCCGATGGGGTCCTCACGACGGGCCTCCAAGACGGCGGCGCCATCACGGACGCGGCCGGCCGCGGTGAGCCCCCAGCGGTCGGCCAGCAGGTCGACCACCCTGAACCCGACGTTGTGGCGCGTGAACCGATAGCGCTCGCCGGGGTTGCCGAGTCCGCAGATGGCCTTCATGGGCCACCGATGGTACGGCCGCGGCTATTCTCGCGGCGTGGACCTCCCGACTGCCGATGTCGCCGATGCACCCGAGCCTCGCCCGCACGTCGCGGACGTCGTCGTGATCGGCGGTGGGATCATCGGGTGTGCCGCTGCCGCGATCCTCGCGGACCGTGGCGCGCTCGTCGTCCTCGTCGAGGCCGCATCCATCGGCGCCGGCGCGTCTGGTCGCAACCTCGGCGCGGTGCAGCACCCGTTCGATCCGATCCTCGCCCCGCTCTATCGCGAGAGCCTCACTCGCTATCGGGCGCTGGCGGACGAGCACGGCGGCTTCCGGATCGCCCGCGAGCCCGCCGGGCTTCTCCTCCTCAGCCGCGAACCCGACGCGGCGGCCGCCCAGGCGCGTCGCCTGGACCACGCCGTGCCGGAGCTTCGGCCGCAGCTGGTCTCTCCCGATGAGCTCACGAGGCTGGAGCCGACCCTGGCACACGGACCCGCGGCCGTCCTGCTCAGGACCGGGCACCCGATTCCCCCGGCGTCGGCCACCGGCGCGTGGGCGGACGTCGCCTCCGCGCGTGGCGTCCGCTTCGTCCTGGGCTCCGCCGCGCACACGGTGGTCGAGGGCGACCGCGTCATCGGCGTCCAGCTCGCGGACGGCCACGCGATCGCGGCTGACATCGTGCTCGTCGCCGCCGGCCCGTGGTCGCCGACCATCGTGGCTCCGGGGGGTGAGTGGCAACCGATCGCGGTGACATGGGGGGTGACCGTGCAGCTCCGGCTTCCCGGCGCCCCGCCCCGGCACATCCTCGAGGAGGACGAGGTGGACACCGTGAACCGCGCGGTCGCGGCCGCCGCTCGCGCGGCGCAGGCGATCGACTACGGCGAGCCGGAACCCCCGTCGCTGTTCAGCCTCGCCAGCGCCGAAGGGGTGAGCACGCTCGGCTCCACGTTCCTCCCGATCGAGCCCGATCCAAGGTTCATCGAGCCCCTGCTCCTCCACCGTGCCGCCGAGTTCCTCCCGGTGATCGAGCGCGCGGAGCTCATCGGGACGCGCGTCTGCGCGCGGCCTCAGTCGGTTGACGGCCGCCCGTTCGTCGGCCGCGCGCCGGGCGTGGACGGCCTGTTCGTGTGCGCGGGGCACGGCCCGTGGGGCATCAGCACCGGCCCCGCCTCCGCCGCGATGGTCGCCCGGGCCATCCTCGACGGCACCGAGCCGCCGCGAGAGCTCGACGCGCGACGAGCCCTGCCGGAGCGCGCCGACTGACGCGCCACGAGCCTCTTGTGCAATGTGCACAAGGAGGCAATGGGTTCCGCCTGACATTCGTGGCTCGCGCGGACGCTCCGTGCCCATAGGCTCTCTGCACAAACTGACTCACGCGTGCAGGAGCCATCGATGCCCGAGATCAACGCCGGAGATACCGCCTGGGTGCTGACGAGCACCGCGCTCGTCATGCTCATGACCCCTGGGCTCGCCCTCTTCTATGGAGGGCTCGTGCGCCGCAAGAACGTGCTCAGCACGATCATGCACAGCTTCTTCATCCTCGGACTCGTGAGCGTGACGTGGGTGCTGTGGGGCTACACCCTGGCCTTCGGCCCCGACACCGGCATGGGCCTCATCGGCGGCTTCGACTGGCTCGCCCTCGAGGGAGTGACCGGCGAGCCGTCCGACGTCTACGCCACGACGGTCCCGCATCTCGCCTTCATGGCATTCCAGATGATGTTCGCGATCATCACCCCGGCCCTCATCACCGGCGCCTTCGCCGAGCGCAAGCGGTTCAAGGCCTTCGTCCTCTTCGCCGTGGCGTGGTCGACCCTCGTCTACGCGCCGATCGCGCACTGGGTCTGGTCGCCGGACGGCTGGCTCTTCAACCTCGGCGTGCTCGACTTCGCCGGCGGCACCGTGGTCCACCTCTCGAGTGGCGTTGCGGCGCTCGTCGCGGCCCTCTTCATCGGCCGCCGCACCGGGCTGATCGAGGCGGCCACGGAACCACACGACGTGCCGATGACCGTGCTCGGCGCGGGCCTGCTGTGGTTCGGCTGGTTCGGCTTCAACGCGGGGTCGGCGCTGGGCGCGAACGGGCTGGCCGCGACCGCCTTCGTGACGACCAACACCGCCGCGGCGATGGCCGCGATCACCTGGGTCACCATCAGTTGGCTCCACAAGGGCACACCATCGGTCCTCGGCGCGGCGATCGGCGCCGTGGCGGGACTCGTCGCTATCACGCCGGCGGCCGGCTACGTCACCCCCGCGGCCGCGATCCTCATCGGCCTGGGCGTGGGAGTCGTCTGCTACGGCGCGGCCCAGCTTCGCCTGCGGGCGCGTGTCGACGACGCGCTCGACGTCTTCGCGGTCCACGGCGTGGGCGGTGCCTTCGGGGCGGTCGCCACGGGCGTCTTCGCGACGGTGGCCGTCAACGCCGGGGGTGTCAACGGGCTGCTCGCCGGCAATGGCGGCCAGGTCCTCACCCAGCTGCTCGCGGTCGGTGCGGTCGGGGCGTACTCGGCCGTCGTGACGGCGGGCATCCTCTTCGTGATCAACCTCGTCGTCGCCATCCGCGTCCCGGCTCCGGCCGAGGAGGCGGGCCTCGACCTCGCCCAGCACGGCGAGATCGCATACCAGCCGTAACGCAACCACGAGAGAAGGAGCTCCCCCATGGTCATCGCCGCACTCATCTGCTTCGCCGCTCTGCTCGTCGCCTGGATGTTCGCCCCGGACGAGGGCTCGGCCTTCGAGGGCACGGCGACGGTGTTCGAACCCGAGCTGGCGCCCGCCACCTGAGCCGTGTACAGCCGGCGGGAGGAGACCCTCAAGATCCTGCGGGGCACGCCGGTCGTGCTCCGCAGCCTCGTGCGCGGGCTCGACGAAGCCGCCTGGCGCCGTCAGCCGGCCGAGGGCGAGTGGGCGGTCGTCGAAGTGGTCGCCCACCTGGCCGACAGCGACGAGCGCGCGGCCGCCCGCGTCCGGCGGATGCTCGCCGAGGACGATCCGACGCTCCCCGGCTACGACCAGGGCGCGCTCGCCCGCGAGCGGCGCTACATCGAGATGGATCCCACCGAGGCGCTCGAGCGCTTCGAGCGGGTCCGCTCTGAGCACGTTGCCCTGCTCGAGGGACTGGATGACGCGGGCTGGCGCCGAACGGGCGTGCACGGCGAACAGGGCCCGATGGACGTGGAGCTGTACGAGATGCACGGCGCCGCGGAGGATGTCGACCACATGGCCCAGATCGCCCGGCTCATCCCTACCGCTTGAAGGCCCGCGAGGCGTAGGGGCGCCCTACCGCCGCGACGTAACGAACGAGGTTACAAATCGGCCCGCGAATCCGCTCCGCGGATCAGCTCCCCGCGGTGACGGCGTGGCCCGCGCGGTCGAAGAGGGAGCCCGGCTGCCACGGGATCTCGCGATGCCGGCGATGCAGGGTGAGCAGCACCTCGTGCTCGAGGGCACGCATGCGCTCCTCCTCATCCAGATCCTGGTGGTCATGCCCGAGCAGGTGGAGCGTGCCGTGGATGGCGAGCAGCACGAGCTCCTCCATCACGCCCCAGTCCCCCTCCGCGGACTGGCGGAGGGCCTGGTCGAGGTCGATGACCACGTCACCGAGGACGAGCGCTCCAGGCGGAGACACGGCGTCGTCATCGGCGAGGCGGGAGGTGCGGCCGTCGACGAGCCACTCGTGCAGCGGGAAGCTCAGGACGTCGGTCGGGCCGCGCTCCCCCATGTGGTCGAAGTTCAGCCGCTCCATCTCGTGGTCGCCGCAGATGGTGAGCTCGACATCGGCCTCGGGGTCGCTGAGGGCCACGCGGACGGTCTCGCAGACGGCAGACTCGAGGAGAGCGATGGCCGCATCGGCGCTCATCGGCTCGACCGCCGTCGCGATGCGATCGTGTCCGATCCGGTCGTGGAAGGTGACCGTGCAGCCCATCGCCCACCATGGTAGCCGCCGCGCGGCTGGGGGCAAGGAGTTGCCTCCGGAGGGCTAGGCGCGCTCGCGCGACTCCAGCGGCACGACGTTGTCGGGGTACTTGATGCGCGAGTGGTACATCCCCAGCAGCTGGGCCACGAAGGCCTCCTTGATCTGGGTGATGTTCTTCAGGGTGAGCTCCGCGTCGTCGAGCTGGCCATCCTCCAGCCGAGCGTCGACGATCCGGTCGACCATGGCCCGAATGCTGGCCTCGTCCTTGTCATCGAGCGAGCGCACGCTGGCCTCAACCCCGTCGGCCAGCATGATGATCGCAGCCTCGCGACTCTGCGGCTTCGGTCCCGGGTAGCGATAGGTCCGGTCGTCCACGAGATCCTGGCGGCCGGCGACCTCCCGGAGCGCCTTGTCATGGAAGTAGCTCATCACGCTCGTGCCGTGGTGCTGTGGGATGAAGCCGATGACCTGCACGGGCAGGTTGTGCTCGTAGGCGAGGTCGATCCCGTCGCGGATGTGCCCGGCGATGATCCGGGCGCTCGTCTCGGCGGTGAGGTCGTCGTGGATGTTGTGCGCCCCGCCCTGGTTCTCGATGAAGGCGAGCGGGTTCTTCATCTTGCCGATGTCGTGGTAGTA
>JBDTWT010000075.1:0-7751 GCA_040006555.1 Chloroflexota bacterium | reverse complement strand
CGCGCTCCGCCGTAGTGCCCGGGCATCTGGCGGCCGCCAGAGCTCACGTCGTCGCTCTTGGCGAGGTGGGCGGTGATGATGTCCTCGGCGCTCATGCCGAAGGTCATCGCGCTGGCGATGGACCGATAGTAGGGCGCCATCCAGTCCTGGCCCTTCCGCATCGGCCAGGAGGTCGCGACCTGCGCACCCTCGTGGCCCTGGCCGGAGATGATGAAGGCGATCTTGCCGGCACGCTGCATGAGCCACATGCGCTCGTCGACCGCGCGCGCGAGGAGCATGGCGCGGTACATGGCGAGCACGTCGTCGTCGGAGAGCCCGAGCTCCTCGTGGCGCGGCCTCGTCGTCGTCTTCGCCTCCGTCACCTGCTCCTCCTCTGAGGCAAGCGTCACACGTGGATCGCCGCGCCGTCCACTGCGAGGGCGGCCTCGGCCAGGACCTCGGTGAGCGTCGGATGTGCATGGACGCTCATGGCGATCTCGGCGGTCGTACCCTCCACGAGGCGTGCCAACGTCGGCTCCGCCAGGAGATCGCCCGCATGCGGGCCGATGATGTGGGCACCCAGGAGCACGCCGGTGTCGGCATCGGCGACGAACTTCGCGAAGCCATCGACCTCGCCCACGATCGTCGCCTTGCCGAGCGCCCGGAACGGGAACGAGCCGGTCTTCACCTTGTGGCCGGCGGCGGTCGCCTCCTCCTCCGAGAGGCCCACCGAGCCGATCTGCGGCCGGCAGAACGTCACGCGCGGCATGAGGTCCATGCGCACCGGCGCAGGATCGTGCCCCGCGAGGTGCTCGACGGCCACCACGGCCTCGTGGCTTGCGACGTGGGCCAGGGCGAAGCCGGGGACAATGTCGCCGATGGCGTAGACGCGCTCGGCCCCGGTGCGCATGAACTCGTCCACCTTCACGTAGCCACGGTCGAGCTCGATGCCGGCGACGCTCTCCAGGCCGATGCCGTCGGTGAGTGGCCGCCGCCCGACCGCCACCAGGATCACGTCGGCGGTCAGGTCGGTGCGCTTCGATCCGTCCTTCGCGACGATCTGAAAGGCCACCTCCCCGTCGCGGCTCCGGTCGAGCGTCTCGGGGTCGATGGTGCTCGCGGTATGGATGGCGATTCCGCGCTTGCGGAACACGCGCGACAGCTCCTTGCCGATCTCGGGATCCTCGAGCGGCACGATGCGGTCGGCGACGTCGATGAGCGTGACCTCGGCGCCGAAGTCGCGGTACATGCTGGCCCACTCCACGCCGATCGCGCCGGCGCCGACGATCGCGATGCGTCGCGGCACGTCGTTGCGGGTGAGCGCCTCGTCGGAGGTGATGATGAGCTCCCCGTCGGGCTCGAGCCCGGGCAGCGAGCGCGGCGCCGAGCCGGTCGCGAGGATGAGGTGCCCGCCGCTGGCCTCGACGTCCCCGGACGCGCCGCCGCTGACCCGCACGGTCGTGGGTCCGATGAGGACGCCGTGGCCGTTGATGACGGTGACCTTGTTCTTCTTCATGAGGAACTCGACGCCGGACACGTTCTTGTCGATGATGGCGTCCCGGCGCCTGCCGAGCGCGGCGTAGTCGAGGCTGATGCCCTCGCTGCCCGCGAGGCCGAACTCTGCCCCCTGCTCCGTGACGCGGTGGAGGAGGTCGGCCGTCTCGAGCAGCGCCTTGGACGGGATGCAGCCACGGTTCAGGCAGGTGCCGCCGAGCTTGTCGCGTTCCACGAGGCCGACCGACAGGCCGAGCTGCGCGGCCCGGATCGCCCCTACGTAGCTCATCCCGCCGCCGAGGATCAGGACGTCGAACTGCTGCTGGTCCGCCATCGCTCGGTCCGTCAGCCCGCGCCGGCCGCGGCGCGCCGCGGCGCATCGGCCTCGAGCGCCCGGCCCTCGTGCTCCTCGATGCGCGTGCGCCACTCGTCGGGGACGGGAATCGGAGCCGACGCGGCGTAGTCGTACGTGACGAGCACCGTCTCGACGTCTCCCACGACCCGCCCGTCGGCTCCGGCCGTCATGCGGTGGCTCATGCCGACGCTCGAGCGACCGATGCGGTCGACGCGCGTCTCGACCGTCACCTCGTCGCCGAAGAAGATGGGGGAGCGGAAGTCGAGCTCGACCCGCGCCAGGATGAGCGGCAGGCGGTCGAACGGCTCTGCGGGCCGCAGCACGTCGAGGAGGTAGCGGATGCGCGCCTGCTCGACGTAGCTGAAGAAGACCGCGTTGTTCACGTGGCCGAAGGCGTCGATATCACGGAATCGCCCCTGGAGCGAGGTGCGGTGACGGAAGTCATCGGTCAAGGGAGGCCATCCTAGAGCGCCTCGCCGATGCGCGCCATGAGCGCGCCGAGGAGCGTGGTGCGCGGGACGACGCTCTCGAGGTCGAGCCACTCGTCGACCGAGTGGTCGTCTCCGCCGATCGGCCCCAGGCCGTCGAGCGTGGGCAGCCCTGACGCCGAGGTTGTGTTCGCGTCGGACGCGCCGCCCGTCGCGGCGTCGCGCAGCGTGAACCCGAGATCGCCCGCGATGGACACCGCGAGCGCGACCAGGCGTGCAGAGGCAGGGCTCTTCTCCATCGGCTGGTGACCGGTGCTCGGCCGCATCTCGCCGCGGACGCCATCGACGTGCGTCGCGGCCACGATCCGCGCCACCTCGGCCTTCGCGGCCTCGAACTCGTTGATCGTCGCCGCCCGGACGTCGACCTGTATCTCGCAGCGCTCGGCCACCACGTTCGGCCTCGTGCCGCCGTGGATGACCCCGGCGTTGACCGTGACCGTGGGCCACTGCCCATTGAGCGCGTGGAGCGCCAGGACCTGGTGCGCGGCCTCGACGATCGCGCTGCGACCCTTCTCCGGCTCGACGCCCGCGTGCGCGGCGCGTCCGGTGAACGTGACGTGGACGTCGGCGATCCCCTTGCGAGCGCTCACGATGTCGCCGTTCGCCCTGGCGCATTCGAGGACCAGCGCCGCGTCGTGGTCCGGCGCCAGGCGGCGGATGTGGGCCGAGCTGAACGGCGAGCCGATCTCCTCGTCCGGGTTGGCGACGAACGTGATAGCGGGTTGCACGCCCGTGGCGTGGAGCGCCTCGACCGCATGGAGGCCGGCGAGCAGTCCGGACTTCATGTCGGTGACGCCCGGCCCGAACGCGCGACCACCCTCGGACCGATACGGGCGCGCCGCCGCGGTCCCCGGATCGAAGACGGTGTCCATGTGGCCGATGAGGAGCAGCCGCGGGCCCCTACCCGCGAGCCGACCGATCACGAGGTCGCCGAGCTGCCCCTCTTCGGCCGTCGGCCGGTGAGGGATGCGCTCCACCTCCGCGCCCATTGCACCGAGCGCGTCGGCCACGACGTCCGCCACGCGGTTCACGCCCTCGGGCGTGTACGAGCCGCAGTCGACGTTCACGAGCTGCTCGAGCGTCGCGAGATACCGGGAAAGCTGCGACTCGACGCGTTCGCGCAGGGCGGTCAGGTCGGGCATAGCCGCCAATATACTCACGCCCATGCCGCACGAGGCCGACGCCCCGGGATCGGAGGTGGAGCTCGTCGAGCTCCGCGTCCTCGACGGCCCGAACCGCTTCTTCACGCGTCCCGCGGTGCAGATCGAATTCCGCGGCAGTGCCCCGCGCGATGCGGCCGCGGTCGCCCGCGCCGCCGCCGCCGCGGTCCGCGCGCTCCACGTCCGGTTGGACCTCCCCTCGCCGCGCACGACCGCGCGTCATTCCGTCGACCGCCGGCGCACGACCCTGGCTTTCCCCTGGCGGCGCCGCGCGATCTCGCAGGCCATCGGGGCCGCGGCCGCTCGCATCGCCCTCGGCCGCTCGAACGAGCGACGCGAGCTCACCGGGCTCCGCGAGGTCGCCATGGGAGCGCTGCCCGACCTGCCGCGGCCGCGGATCCCGATCGTCGCCATCACCGGCACGAACGGGAAGAGCACCACCACGCGCCTGATCGCGCACGTCGCCAGCGCCGCGGGCCTGAGCGTCGGGATGACGAACTCTGACGGGATCCACGTGCGCGACGAGCTCGTCGAGGCGGGGGACTGGACCGGCTTCGGCGGCGCGAGCCGCATTCTCGCGGAGCCGGGGCTCGACCTCGCCGTCCTGGAGACCGCGCGCGGCGGGATCCTCCTGCGCGGCATCGGCTACGGGGCGAACGACGTGAGCGTCGTGACGAACGTGAGCGCCGACCACCTCGGGCTCCAGGGCATCGACACGCTCGAGGAGCTCGCGGACACGAAGAGCGCGATCGTCCGCATCACGCGGCGGGCTGGCTGGGCCGTCCTGAACGCCGAGGACCCGCTCGTGTGGGACATGCGGCACCGGACTCACGCGCAGCTCTACGCGTTCAGCCTGGCGCCGCGCGCCGACGGCGTGGCAGAGGCGCTCGCATCTGGCGGGCGCGCCGCGGTGCTCGATCGCGGCTGGCTCGTGCTGCGCGCAGCCGGACGCTCCTCGACGCGCCTCGTGGAGGCTGCCGATCTGCCGGTTACGCTCGCCGGGCTGTCGAGATACAACATCGCCAACGCGCTCGCGGCGTCCGCCGCCTGCGACGCGCTCGGGCTCGAGCACGAGCAGATCGCCGACGGGCTGCGCTCGTTCGGCGCCGACACGGAGGCGAATCCGGGCCGACTCAACCTCTTCGAGCGCCGCGGGACGTTCGTGGTGATCGACTTCGCCCACAACGAGGCGGGGCTCGCCGGGCTGATGGACGTGGCCCTCGCCGTCGCCGGCACGCACAGGGTCCGGCTCGCCTTCGGCACCGCCGGCGACCGGACCGACGAGATCCTGCATCGGATCGGCGTCCTGGCCGGTGCCGCCGACGACCTCGTCATCGCCGAGAAGCGCCACTACCTCCGTGGCCGGACGCTCGACGAGATGAATGACCTCCTGCGCCGCGGCGCGGAGGAGGGTGGCTATGCGGGCGAGATCCCGTCTGAGCCGACGGAGCTCGCCGCGCTCCAGACCCTCCTCGGCCGAGCGAAGCGCGGCGACGTCTGCGCGGTGATGGCCCACGTCGAGCGGGGCGAGCTGTTCGAGTGGCTGGCGTCCGAGGGCTTCCGGAAGGTCACGGTCGACCGCCTGCGCGCGGTGCTCGACCGTCGCTGATCAGGTCTCGATCTCGATCTCGTCCGCGTCGTCGCCGATGCCGATCACCGCGCGCAGCCCATCGGTCTCCGCCGCGGCACCGTGCTCCCGACGCTGGAGCTCCTTCCACACCTGGTTGGCGTGGTCGACACAGACCACCACCACGTCGCCCTCCCGGGCGATCCCCAGCGCGTGGCGCGTCGCCTCGAGCTCGTCGAGCACCGTCGTCACCTTCTTCACCCGCGACGCATCGGCCGTCGCGCTGCGGATGCCCTCGTCGATGAGCGACGCGGTGCCCCCCACCGGCCGGCCGCGGTTGTTGGTGTCCTCGCGGATGACGATCTCGTCGAAGTAGCGGGCCGCCGTCCGGCCCAGCTCGCGGATGTCCTCGTCGCGCCGATCGCCGGCCGTGGCGATGACCCCGATGCGCCGCCCGGTGACCTGCGGGCGGGCGCCCCCCATCGAGGGCTCAGTCAGCTTCTCCACGAAGTCGCCCAGCGCCTCGAGCGCGGGCGGGTTGTGCGCGTAGTCGACCACGACCCGGTAGCCGTCGAGCTCGAACATGTTCAGGCGACCAGGGGCCATGAAGTAGCTCGTCGTGAACGTCCGCAGCCCCTGGCGGATGTCGTGGAGGTGGGCGCCCGCCGCCCACGCCGCGGCGGTCGCGGCCAGGGCGTTCTGGACGTTCATGCGCGCACGGCCCTCGAAGGTGGCGGGTATGAGGTGCGTCCAGACCAGGTTCATGGTCTTGCGGCCCTGGCGCAGGACGATCATCTCGCCGTTGCGCCCCGGCTCGACCGTCACGGCGCGGCGGCCGCGAGACGCCTGGAACTTGATCCGCTCGTTCTCGGGGTCCATCGAGAAGTACATGACCGATCCCGAGGAGTGGCGCGCCATGGCCACGACCAGCGGGTCATCCGCGTTGAGGACCGCGACACCGTCCCGCGGCACCGCCTCGACCACCACCCGCTTCACCTCCGCGAGCTGCTTGATGCTCGTGATACCGCCGAGGCCCAGGTGGTCGCCGGTCACGTTCAGCACGACCGCCACGTCGTTGCGTCCATAGCCGAGCCCCTCGCGCAGGATGCCGCCGCGCGCGACCTCGAACACCGCGAGGTCGACGGTCGGGTTCTGGAGCACCATCGACGCCGAGCGCGGGCCGGAGGCATCGGCCTTCCGTACGATCCGTCCGTCGACATAGATGCCGTCGGTGCTCGTGAGGCCGACCTTGCGCCCCATGCCCTTGAGGATGTGCGCGATCATCCGCGCCGTCGTCGTCTTGCCGTTCGATCCGGTCACAGCCACGATCGGGATGCGGGCGGCCGTCCCCGGCGGGAAGAGCATGTCGATGACCGGTTTTGCGACGTACTGCGGCTCCCCCTCGGTCGGGTTGGTGTGCATCCGGAAGCCGGGCGCCGCGTTGATCTCCACGATCCCGCCGCCGGTCTCGCGGATCGGCACGCCGATGTCGGGGCACACCACGTCGATGCCCGCGATGTCGAGCCCCACCACCTGCGCCGCCAGCTCGGCAATCTCGACGTTGTCGGGATGCGCCTCCTCGGTGCGGTCGATGCTGATGCCGCCGGTGCTCATGTTGCCGGTCCGCTTCAGGTAGACGCGCTGGCCACGGGGCGGGACATCGGCCATCTCGAAGCCCTGCTCCCGCGCGTACGTGACGGACTCCTCGTCGACCTTGATGCGGGTGAGCACCTTCTCGTGGCCGATGCCGCGGCGCGGATCGGCATTCGTGAGCTCGACGAGCTCGGCGAGCGTCTGCTTGCCGTCGCCGTCCACGTGCGCGGGCACCCGCTGCGCGACCGCGCGCAGGACGCCGCCGACCACGAGGCAGCGGTAGTCGTTCCCGACGAGGTACGACTCCACGACGACGCCGCCGGCGCGGCTCTGCGCACGGGCGAGCCCGTATCCCTCGCGCACGGCGGCATCGTCGGTGAGGTTGAGGATCACGCCCCGGCCGTGGTTCCCGTCGAGCGGCTTCACGGCCACCGGGTAGCCGATGCGGCCGGCGGCCTTGACCGCGCCCTCCTCGTCGCGCACGAGCTCCGACCGCGGGACCGGTACGCCCGTGGCCGCGAGGAGTCGGTTGGTGAGCTTCTTGTCCCCGGCGATGTCGACGGCCAGGGCCCCGGTCCCGGAGCTCATCGTCGCGCGGATGCGCTTCTGGTGGATGCCGTGACCGAGCTGCACGAGCGATTGCTCGTTCAGCCGGATGTACGGGATGTCACGCAGTGCGGCCTCATCCACGATCGCCTGGGTGGAGGGGCCGAACGCCGCCCGCTCGGCGAGGAGGATGAGCGCCTCGAGGTCGGCCCGGAAGTCAAAGCTCGGATCCACCTCGACGAGGTGGTTGACGAGGCGGACGGCGAGGCGCCCGGCGGCGAGCGCCACCGATTCCTCGGCGTAGGAGTAGACGACGTGATAGCGGCCGGGCTCGCCCGTGCCACGAGTCTTGCCGCGGCCGACCTCGGTGCCCGCCTCGCGCTGGAGCTGGAGGGCAATGTGCTCCGCCACGTGCCCCACCCATGTCCCGTCGCGCAGCCGCTGCTCGAAGCCTCCGACCCGGCCGGTGCCACACGTGTGCTGGCCGACCGCGGGCAGCATGTCGAGGAGCGCGTCGACGAAGCCCGGGATCGTGTTCGAGGGGTACTCCTCGAGGCTGCCGAGGTCGA
>JBDTWT010000074.1:0-7934 GCA_040006555.1 Chloroflexota bacterium | reverse complement strand
CAGCTCCTCGTCGTACAGCGCCTCGATGCGCCGCACCTGCGCGTCGATGCTGAATCGCTCCGCGACCGTCCGGTAGCCGGCCTCGCCGAGCCTCCGGCGCAGGTCGGGATCGGTGAGCAGCCGAACTGCCGCCGAGGCGAGGGCGCCGGGGTCGCCCGCCGGCACCAGGAGCCCGTCGACGCCATCGGTCACGACCTCCGGAATGCCCCCGACGGCCGAGGCGATGACGGGGACCCGCCGCGCCATGGCCTCCAGGAGCGAGATCCCCTGCGCCTCGCGCAGGGATGGCAGCACGGCCACGTCGAGATCCGCGGTGATGGCGGCCACGTCCTCGCGGCGTCCGGTGAAGACGACGCGGTCCCGCGCCGGGGCGGGGAGCGCGGCCGCCTGCGCGCGGAGGTCGCCCGCGAGGGAGCCTGAGCCGACGATCGCGAGCCACGTGCGCGGGGCCGCGGCCAGGATGTCGGGCATGGCGGCGACCAGGAAGCGATGCCCCTTCTCCGCCTCGAGGCGCGCCACGATGCCCAGGAGCAGGCCGTCGGGCGGCATCCCGAGCTCCTCGCGCAGCCCGCAGTCCGGCGTCGGCGCCGAGAAGCGGTCGAGGTCCACGCCGTTCGGGATCACGCTGTAGCGCGTGTCGCGCCGCTCGGCGCGCACCTTGGCCTCGATGCTCGACGAGGGCACGATCAGGCGGTCCATGTGCTGCGTGAGGCGGGCGAGCGTCGCGACGTCCTCGTCGGAGCGGACGCGGCTCGAGTGGACGGTGGCCATGATCACCGGCGTCCCCGCGGACAGCGCCGCCCTGGTGCCGATCACCTCCGCGCGGTACATGTGCGCGTGGACGAGGTCGATCTCGTTGCGGCGCAGGTAGGCCGCGAGGAAGCGGACGGCGGCCTCGTCATCGGTCGCGTCGATGACGTCGACCGCCACGCCCAGCCGGCGCAGGCGCTGGACGGCGCTCCCCGCGCTGAGCGAGACCGCGCGCACGTCGTACTTCGTCCGGTCCAGCCGCAGCAGGAGCCCCGAGTAGCTCTCCTGCGCGCCGCCGGTGCCCCCGGTGGCGAGGAGCTGGAGGACGCGCGGCCGGGGGTGGCTGCGGGACCGATGGATCCGCCGGTGGCGGGCGTAGGCCGCTCCGCCGATGGCCGCCTCGTGCTCCGGTCCGCCGCGGCGCGGCGATCCGCGGCGCGGCGATTCGCGGCGCGTCATCGGCAGCTCGGAAGAGGGTCGGGGGCCGAATGGGGCATAGCCGCATGCTATGGACGCTCGCTTTACTCGTCAAAGCGCTCGCGCACCGTGCGGCGGGCATCGGGCCGGCCGTAAGGTGACGGCACAACCCCGGATCGAGTAGCGAGGGCGCGAGTGACCGATGGTGGGATCCGCCGCAGGCTGGTGCGGGACACCGCCTGGTACGGCGTCTCCGCCGCGCTCGCCAAGGCGCTCGCCCTTATCACGGTCCCGATCCTCACGCGAACGCTGGGGCCGGAGGGATACGGGCTCGTCGACCTCGCCACATCCACCGCGGCGCTCCTGACGCTCGTCGCCCTGCTCTCCGCGGACATCCCCGCGACGCGGCTCCACGCCCTGGCCGATCCCGACGCGCGGCTGCGGACGGTGAGCTCGTACGTGTGGGTCGTGGCGATCGTGAGCGTGCTGGTGGCGGCGGTCCTGCTGCCGGCGAGCTCGCTCCTCGCGGCATACGCGTGGGGCGACGCCGAGGCCACGACCCTGGCGATCCTGGCGCTCGTCCTCGTACCGGTGAGCGCCATCCAGATGGCCCTGGCCCAGACGCAGCGCATCCTTTCGCGCCCGAGGACCTTCGCCGCGCTCTCGCTCATCGACCTCGGGGCGCAGCTGGGGCTCGCGGTGCTCCTCGTGCTCCTGGGGTTCGGCCCGAGCGGAGTCGTGCTGGGCTTCATCGGCGGCAGCGTGATCGGGCTGGTTGCGGCGGCCGTGGCCTCCACGAGCGTGGTGCGAGCAGCGCCGGACCGGGTGGCCGCCCGCTCGATCGCCGCCGGTGGCGTGCGGTTCCTCCCCTTCGTCACCGCCTTCGTCCTCGCCGAGTGGGTGGTGCGCGCGACCCTGGCCAACGTCGTCGGGATCGCGGCCGTGGCGAGCTTCGGCGTCGCGCTGCGGCTGGCGAGCCTGCTCACCCTCGTCGGCGCCGCCTTCTCCATGGCGTGGGGTCCGATGGGCCTGGCGCGCGAGCGCGGTCCCCAGACCTCACGGCTCTTCGCGCGCGCGCTCGCCGGCTACGGCGGCGCGTCCCTCGCGACCGCCCTCGTCCTCGCGGCCATGGGCCCCGAGCTCACGAGCCTCGTGGCGGGCGACGGATACGAGGGCGCCGCGGTGATTCTCCCCGGCCTGGCCCTCGCCGCCGCGCTGGCGGGCACCGAGTACGTGCTCGTCGTCGCCGCCGGGATCGCGGACCGCGGCGGGCGGGTGGCGCTGGCATCGACCGCCGGCGCGGTCGTGCAGGTCGTCGCGACGATCGTCGCCGTCCCGATGGTGGGCATCTCGGCTGTGGGGCCGGCGGCCGTGCTCGGGCGGCTGGTGAGCTTCAGCATCCTGCTGCTGAGCGTGCGCGCCGACGTCGCGTACCGGACGCCGCTGCTGGGCCTGGCGGGCATCGGCGCCATTGGCCTGGCGCTCGTGCTTCAGCTGCGCATCGCGGACGGCACCGACCCGGGGTTGGTGCGCTGGGCCGTCGCCGTCGCGCTGGCGGGCGTGGTGCTGACCCTCGCCGCTCGCGACTTCGCCCCTCGGCGCGCGGACTGAGGCGAACGCATGCGATTCCTGATCCTCACGCAGTACTACCCACCGGAGATCGGTGCGGCGCAGGCGCGCCTCTCCGCGTTCGCCGGGCAGCTCGTTCGCGCCGGACACGAGGTCGAGGTCGTCACCGCCCTCCCGAACTATCCCACAGGGAGGCTCGACGAGGCCGACCGCCGCCTGCTCGGACGTCGCGAGGTCCTCGACGGCATCCCGGTGCGCCGCAGCTGGCTGCTCACCGCCACCGGCGTCGGGGCGAGGCGACTGGCGAGCTACCTGTCCTTCGCCGCGACCGGCCTCGTGAGCGCGCTCGTCGCGGGACGCCCGGACGTCGTCTTCGTCGAGTCGCCGCCCCTCTTCCTGGGAGTGTCGGGCTGGATGGCCGCCAGGCGCGCCGGAGCGGCGTTCGTGCTGAACGTCTCGGACCTGTGGCCGGATTCCGTGCGGGACCTCGGCGTCCTGGGCGACGGACCCGCCCTCCGCGCCGCCGAGCGGCTCGAGCGATGGCTCTATGCCCGCGCGACCGCCGTGACCGCGGTGACCGAGGGCATCCGGGAGACTCTCGTCGAGCGCAAGGGCGTGCCCGAGCGCAAGGCGCTGTTCCTCCCGAACGGCGTCGATCTCCAGCAGTTCCGTCCAACGGAGCCCGATCCGGCCGTCCGCGCGCGCCACGGCCTTCCCCCCGACGGCCCGCTGGTGCTGTTCACGGGAAACCACGGCTACGCCCAGGCACTGGAGACGGTCATCGCGGCGGCCGCGCTCGCGCCGGAGGTCACGGTCGTCCTCGTTGGCGCCGGCTCCGACAAGGCGCGCATCCAGGCACTGGCGGAGGAGCGTGGGACGACGAACGTCCGCTTCCTGGCCCCGGTGCCGCAGGCCGAGATCGCGCCGCTGTACGGACATGCGGTCGCGGGCCTCGCCACGCTGCGGAACTCGGCCCTCATGGAGGGGGCGCGCCCTGCCAAGGCCCTGGCCGTGATGGGCTGCGGCAGGCCGGTCATCTACTCCGGAGCCGGGGAGGGGGCGGCGCTGGTCCGCGCCGCGGAGGCCGGCCTGGTCGTCCCGCCCGAGGATCCGCGGGCGCTCGCGGCCGCCATCCGTCGCCTGGTGCAGGATCCGGAGGAGGCGGCGCGGATGGGCGCCAACGGGCGCCGCTACGTGGAGTCGCATCTCTCGTGGCCCGCCCTCACGGACGCCTGGCTCACGGACCTGAAACGGGTGCTCGGGCAGGACCCCAGTACCGTTGACGCCCCGCACCACGCTTCCTAGCCTCGGGCTGGGTACGTACGGACCTCATCGCATGGACGAAACACCGATTCCCTTCCACCGGCCCTCCATGGGCGAGGCCGAGGTTGAGGCCGCCAGCGAGGTGCTGCGGTCGGGCTGGCTGACCACCGGCGCGCGCGCGCACGCCTTCGAGGCGGCGTTTGCCGAGCGCCTCGGGGTTCGCCATGCCCTGGCCGTGAGCTCGGCGACCGCGGCGCTGCATCTCGCACTGGAGGCGGCCGGCGTCGGCAAGGGACACGAAGTGATCGTCCCCACCTACACCTTCACCGCGTGCGCCGAGGTGTGCGCCTACCTCGGCGCGCGGCCCGTGCTCGTGGACGTGGGAGAGGACTACCTCCTCGATCCCGGGGCCATCGCCGAGCGCATGACCGATCGAACGCGCGCCGTGATGCCCGTTCACTTCGCCGGCCAGGCGGTCGACGTGCGCGGCGCCGTCGCGGATCGAGAGCGGGTGCGGATCATCGAGGACGCCGCGCACGCGCTCCCCGCCGATGCCGGCGGGACGCCGACCGGGCGCCTCGGCGACGCCGCGGCCTTCAGCTTCTACGCCACCAAGACGATGACCACCGGCGGCGAGGGCGGGATGCTCGTCACCCATGACGACGCGATCGCCGCCCGTGCGCGGACGATGCGCCTCCACGGCATCAACGCCGACGCGTGGAACCGCTACGGCGCCGGCGGCACGTGGCGCTACGAGGTCACCGACGCGGGGTTCAAGTACAACCTGACCGACCTCGCCGCGGCCATCGGCCTCGTGCAGCTCGGGCGCCTGGACGAGATGGCCGAGGCACGGGCGCGGGTCGCCGCACGCTACGACGCGGCCTTCGCGGGGAGCGATCTTGTGACGGCTCCGCCGCGGCGCGAGGGGGACCGGCACGCCTGGCACCTGTACGTCGTCCGCCTGCGCGTGGAGGCGCTGGCCATCGACCGCGGCGCGGTCATCGAGCGGCTGGCGCAGGCCGGCATCGGCGCATCCGTGCACTTCATCCCGCTGCACCTCCACCCCTGGTACCAGCGCGAGCTCGGCTACCGCGACGGAGACTTCCCGGTTGCCGAGGCGCTCTACGAGGCATCCATCTCGCTGCCGATCTGGCCGGACATGACCGATGCGCAGGCCGACCGGGTGGCGGCGACGCTGCTCGAGATCTGCCAGTCGGCCCGACAGCCGGTGCAGGTGTGATGAGGCCGATGCGACCCTGGCAGGCGATCGTGAAGCGCTCGATGGACCTCGTCGTGGGCACGATCGCGCTCGTCCTGCTCCTGCCGGTGGGAATCGCCATCGCGCTCGCCGTGGTCCTCGACTCCTCCGGCCGGGCGATCTACGGCGCTCGGCGGGTGGGACGCGACGGACGGGCCTTCACGATGTGGAAGTTCCGGAGCATGGCGCGCGGCTCCGAGCACGCCGGGCCGGGCGTCACGGGCGCCTTCGACGGGCGGGTGACGCGCGTCGGGACGGTCCTTCGCCGCACGAAGCTCGATGAGCTTCCGCAGCTCGTGAACGTCGTCCTGGGGCAGATGAGCCTGGTCGGCCCACGTCCGGAGGCGCCCGCCTACGTCGAGCGCTGGCGCCCCGAAGAGCGCGAGGTGCTCTCGATGCGCCCGGGGATCACCGGCCCGACGCAGGTCGCGTTCGTGGACGAGGAGCAGGAGCTCGTCGGCGACGTGGACGAGGTCTACGAGCGCCAGGTGATGCACGCCAAGCTCGCCATCGACCTCGACTACGTCCGCGCCTACAGCCTGCGACGCGATCTCGCGATCCTGGCCCGCACCGCCGCCGCGATCGTGGGCGGACGGGCGCGACGGGCACGCACGCGACCCCGGCGCTACACGTTCGCTGAGCGCCTTGCGGCCGCACGCCCGGGCGCGCTGCTGCTGGATGCCACCCTCGCGGCGCTGATGGCGGCACTCGCCGTCGGCCTCCGCATCGATCGCAACAACCTCTTCGCCGCGGCCGCCGAGTACTGGGTTTTCATCCCGCTCGCGGCGATCGTGCGCCCGGCCATGTTCCTGCTGGCGGGCGCCTACCTCCGCGTCTGGCGCTACCCGACCATCTCGGACGTCGCGCTCATCGTCTCGTCACTTGCCGCGGGCTCCCTGGTGATGGCGATGACCCTCTTCTTCGCCATGCAGCCCTCGGGCTTCCCGGGGTCCATCGGCTTCCCGCGCTCGGCGCTGCTCATCGAGTTCGTCCTCTCCCTGCTCGTGCTCGGAGGCATCCGGTTCGCGTCCCGCGTTCGGCAGGAGGACGTTGACCCGGCGCCGACCGCCGAGCTCGCGGGGCCACCGAAGCCGGTGCTCATCTACGGCGCGGGCGAGGCCGGCGCCCAGCTCGTCCGGGAGATGCGTCGCAACCGGATGCTGCGCCTCGACCCGGTCGGGTTCATCGACGACCACGAGCGCAAGCGCGGACAGCGGATCTACGGCCTGGAGGTGCTCGGTCGCGGCGAGGAGCTGCCGCGGATCGTCGCGGATCGCAACGTGGCCGAGGTGATCGTCGCCATGCCCCGCCTGGCGGGCCACGAGCTGCGGCGCATCGTGGCGCTGTGCGACGCCGCGAAGGTCGCGGTTCGCACGCTGCCCGGCGTCCAGGAGCTGCTCGACGACACCGTCTCGGTCAACCGGATCCGGCCCGTGCGCGTGGAGGACCTCCTGCGTCGTGAGCCGCAGGAGATTCCGGAGGGGCCGATCCGCGCGCTCGTCGCCGGCCGCACGGTGCTCGTCACCGGCGCGGGCGGCAGCATCGGCTCCGAGGCGTGCCGCCAGGTCGCCGCCTTCGGCGCCTCGAAGGTCGTGCTCCTCGAGCGAGGCGAGACTCCGCTCTTCTACATCGACGAGGAGCTCCGCCGTCGGTTCCCCGGGGTCGAGGTCATCCCAGTGCTCGGCGACGTGACCCAGCGAGCCGAGGTGGAGCGCGTGCTGCGCGAGCACGCCCCCGCCATCGTCCTCCACGCGGCGGCCCACAAGCACGTCCCGCTCTCCGAGCAGAACCCGGCCGCCGCGGTCCTCACCAACGTCCGCGGGACGCGGATCATGGCCGAGGCCGCCGCGGCACAGGGCGTCGAGGCGTTCATCTTCATCAGCACCGACAAGGCGGTCGATCCGTCCTCGGTCATGGGCGCCACGAAGCGCATCGGCGAGGCAATAGTGCGCGAGATCGGGCGAGAGGCCCAGGGCCGCTTCGTGGTCGTCCGCTTCGGCAACGTGATGGGCAGCCAGGGCAGCGTGCTCGAGCTGTTCCGCCAGCAGATCGCCGACGGCGGACCGGTGACGATCACGCACCCGGACATGACCCGCTACTTCATGACGATCCCCGAGGCCGTCCGGCTGATCCTGCTCGCCGGCGCGGTCGGGGACGGCGGCGCGATCCACGTCCTGAACATGGGCGAGCCGATCCGGATCGTGGACCTCGCGAGGGAGCTGCTGCGCCTGTCGGTGTCCAGCGGCGACAAGGACATCCCGATCGTGTTCACCGGCCTCCGACCCGGCGAGAAGATGGAGGAGCAGCTCTTCGGCGAGGACGAGGAGCGCCTGCCGACCAGCTACCCGTTCCTGCTCCTGGCGAAGCCGGCCGGCGGCGGGACCGAGGCGGCGCTCGCCGGCGCGGCACGCGAGCTCGAATCGGTCGCCGAATGCGGTGACGCCGATGCGACCCGGCGGGCGCTCACGGGCGCGCTGACCCCCATCCCCGCCAAGTGATGGCCGATCCCACAACCGGAGAGGCCCATCGGATCCGGTCGTACTTCGGCGAGGCGTCCTGGCGACCCAGCGGCGGGCGCGAGATGCTCGTGGCGGAGCGCCGGCAGCTCGTCGAGCAGCTCGTTCGCGCGACGCTGCCGCCGCTCGCCCGGCTCACGGTGTGCGACGTGGGCTGCGGC
>JBDTWT010000073.1:0-7991 GCA_040006555.1 Chloroflexota bacterium | reverse complement strand
TGCGCGAGCAGATGAAGGCGATCCAGAAGGAGCTCGGCGAGGACGATCCCGCCGTCGCCGAGGCGAGCGACCTGCGCGAGCGGGTCGAGTCATCGGCCATGCCGGAGGAGGTCAAGACCAAGGCGCTCAAGGAGGTCGACCGCCTCAGCCGCATCCCGAGCGCATCCCCGGAGCAGGGCGTCATCCGCACCTACGTCGACTGGCTCGTCAGCCTGCCGTGGGGCATCGTGACCGATGACAACCTCGACCTCGACGAGGCCGAGAAGATCCTGAACGAGGACCACTGGGGCCTGGAGAAGCCCAAGGAGCGGATCGTCGAATACATGGCGGTGCGCAAGCTCGCCGAGAAGATCCGCAGCCCCATCCTCCTGTTCGTGGGACCGCCCGGCGTCGGCAAGACGAGCCTTGGCAAGAGCATCGCGCGAGCGATGGGCCGCAAGTTCGTCCGGATGAGCCTCGGCGGCATCCACGACGAGGCCGAGATCCGCGGGCACCGGCGCACGTACATCGGTGCGCTGCCCGGCCGCGTCATGCAGAACATCAAGACCGCCGGCTCGGCGAACCCGGTGTTCATGCTGGACGAGATCGACAAGGTCGGCATGGACTTCCGTGGCGATCCGAGCTCGGCGCTGCTCGAGGTGCTCGACCCGGAGCAGAACAACACCTTCGCGGACAACTACCTCGAGGTGCCGTTCGACCTCTCCAAGGTGCTCTTCATCGCCACGGCGAACATGCTCGACACCATCCCGCCGGCGCTGCGCGACCGGATGGAGGTCATCCAGCTCCCCGGCTACACGCAGCTCGAGCGCGTCCGGATCGCTGAGCGCTTCCTGATGCCGAAGCAGCTGGAGAACCACGGCCTCACCGCGGAGAACCTCCAGTTCGAGGAGGCCACGCTCGTGCGCCTGATCCAGGCGTTCACGCGCGAGGCGGGCGTGCGCAACCTCGAGCGCGAGATCGCCAACGTGGCGCGCAAGGTCGCTCGCAAGGTGGCGGGCGACGCGAAGACGAGCGTCGTCGTCAAGCCGGAGCAGCTCGAGGACTACCTCGGGCCGGCGCGCTTCGACTACGGCGAGCTCGAGGCGGAGGACCAGATCGGCATGGTGACCGGGCTGGTCGTCAGCGACGCCGGTGGCGACATCGTGCAGGTCGAGGCCACCCGGATGGACGGCAAGGACGACTTCATCCTCACCGGCCAGCTCGGCAGCGTGATGCAGGAGTCGGCTCGCGCGGGGCTGAGCTACATCCGGGCACGGACGAAGGAGCTCGGGATCGACTCGGGCGCCTTCGAGAAGTCGACCATCCACATCCACGTTCCGGCGGGCGCCACGCCCAAGGACGGCCCGTCGGCGGGGGTCACCATGGCCACGGCCATGGCGAGCCTCCTCACGGGCAAGCCGGTGCGTCGGGACCTGGCCATGACGGGCGAGATCACGCTTCGCGGCCGGGTCCTGCCGATCGGCGGGCTCAAGAGCAAGCTGCTCGCGGCGCACCTCGCCGGCGTGAAGACCGTGCTCATCCCGAAGCGCAACGAGCGGGACCTGGTCGAAATCCCCGAAGAGGTGCGCGAGCAGCTCCGGATCGTGCCGGTGGAGAACATGGACCAGGTCCTGGCAGAGGCCCTGATCGAGGCGCCGCGATCGGCCGCCCGCATCAAGGCCGAGCGCCAGCAGCGCCAGGCGCAGGTCACGCGGCGACCGCGACGACCGCGCAAGCCGGCCGAGCCGGCGCCGATCGCCGCGACGGGCGACACCCCCGGCGACCAGCCGCCCGCCGGCCAGCCGGCCTAGCGGCCGGCACCCAATGCAGCGCACGCATTGCGCGGGGCCGGAGCACCGCTCCGGCAACGCGTGATGCGTGTGGCGCATCGGCTTCCTCGGAGGTAGCCCGTGGAATACAAGGACTACTACGGGATCCTCGGCGTGCCGAAGACGGCGAGCAAGGCCGACGTCAAGAAGGCCTACCGCAAGCTGGCACGCGAGCTCCATCCGGACCGCAACCCGGGTGACGCCACCGCCGAGAAGCGGTTCAAGGACGCGAACGAGGCCCACGCCGTCCTGTCGGACCCCGACAAGCGGAAGCGCTATGACGAGCTCGGCGCCAACTGGCAGGCCTACGAGCAGGCCGGCTACGGCTCCGGCGGCTCGACCGACTGGGCGGGGTTCGGTGGCGCGCCGGGCGGGACGCAGTGGACCTACCGCACCTCGTCCGCGGAGGACCTCGGCGGATTCAGCGACTTCTTCAACTCCTTCTTCGGCGGAGGGAGCGGTGGAGGCGGCGGCGGCTTCGGTGGTGGTGGCTTCGAGTTCGTCGACCTCGACGACCTCGCCCACGGCGGTCGCGCGCGGCCACGGGCGATTCCATCGGCCCAGGCGACCGCCGAAGTCACCATTGCCGAGGTCGTGACCGGCGCCGAGCGCATGGTGAACGTGAACGGCAGGCGCCTCCACGTGAAGATCCCGCCGGGCGTCAGCGACGGCTCCAAGGTCAGGCTGCGCGGGGCCGTGAATGGCGGCGACCTCGTGATCAACGTGCGCGTCGTACCGGACCCGCGCTTCGTCCGCCAGGGTGCGGACCTGCACGTGGAGCTGCCCCTGGCGTTGGCCGAGGCGCTGCTCGGCGCCGAGGTCCCGGTGCCCACCCCCACCGGAAGCGTGAAGCTCCGCATCCGGCCCAACACCCAGAACGGGCAGGAGATCCACATCGCCGGCCGCGGCCTGCCGAAGCGCCCGGGAGGCGGCAAGGGCGACCTCGTGGTCAAGGCCCGGGTCGTACTCCCGAAGCTCGACGAGAAGGTACGCGCGGACTTCGAGAAGTTCGCCAACAGGCACCCGCAGCCCAACCCGCGGGAGCGCCAGAACTAGGGATCAGATCATGAGAACCGACCGGTTCACGCAAAAGGCGACCGAGGCCATCGTCTCCGCGCAGCAGCTCGCCGAGAGCGAGGGCCACCCCCAGCTCGAGGTGGCGCACGTGCTGCTCGTGCTCACGGAGCAGCCGGACGGAGTGGTTCCCCAGGTCCTGCAGCGCATCGGCGTGTCACCGGGCACCATCGCTGACGCGCTGCGCGCGGAGCTCGCCAAGCTGCCGAAGGTGAGCGGCACGGCCGCGCAGCTGACGCTCTCGAACGAGGCGCGCCGCGTCCTGACCGATGCCCACCAGGTGGCGGAGCGGATGCGAGACGAGTACGTTTCCACCGAGCACCTGCTGCTCGCGGTGATCGAGGCCGGCGACAGCAGCGCAGCGCGCGTCCTCGGCCAGGCGGGAGTGGCAGCCGACGCGGTACTCGAGGCCCTGACCCAGATCCGAGGCTCGCACCGCGTGACGAACGAGAACCCCGAGAGCAGCTACAACGCGCTCGAGAAGTACGGGCGTGACTTGACCGAGCTTGCCCGCAAGGGCGTGCTTGACCCGGTCATCGGCCGTGACGAGGAGATCCGGCGCGTCATCCAGGTCCTCAGCCGTCGCACGAAAAACAACCCGGTACTCATCGGCGAGCCCGGCGTGGGCAAGACGGCGATCGCGGAGGGGCTGGCGCAGCGCATCGTGCGCGGCGACGTGCCGGAGGGGCTGCGGGACCGGCGGGTGGTCTCCCTCGACCTCGGCGCGCTGGTGGCGGGTGCCAAGTACCGGGGCGAGTTCGAGGAGCGGCTCAAGGCCGTCCTCAAGGAGGTCACCGACTCGGACGGCCAGATCATCCTGTTCATCGACGAGCTGCACACCGTCGTCGGGGCGGGCGCCGCCGAGGGCGCCATGGATGCCTCGTACCTCCTGAAGCCGATGCTGGCGCGCGGCGAGCTCCATTGCATCGGCGCGACGACGCTCGACGAGTACCGCAGGCACATCGAGAAGGACGCCGCGCTCGAGCGCCGATTCCAGCCGATCGTCGTCGACCAGCCCAGCGTCGAGGACACCGTCAGCATCCTGCGCGGCCTGCGCGAGCGGTACGAGGTGCACCACGGCGTGCGCATCACCGACTCCGCGCTGGTGGCGGCCGCGGTGCTCTCGAACCGATACATCACGGAGCGCTTCCTGCCCGACAAGGCGATCGACCTCGTCGACGAGGCCGCCAGCCGCCTGCGCATGGAGATGGACTCGATGCCGGCGGAGCTCGACGAGATCGAGCGGCGCCGGATGCAGCTCGAGATCGAGCGTGAGGCGCTGCGCAAGGAGCGCGACGACGCGTCGAAGGCGCGCCTGGCGGCGCTCGAGAAGGAGCTGGCGGACCTCCGCGAGCGCGGCGACGCGATGAAGAGCCAGTGGAACGCGGAGAAGGAGATCGTCTCGTCCATCCGCGCCATCCGCGAGGAGATGGAGCGGCTCCAGCCGGAGATCGAGGCGGCGCAGCGCGCCGGCAACCTCCAAACGGCCAGCGAGCTGATGTACGGGCGGCTGCCGGAGCTCCAGCGGCAGCTGGCCGAGCAGGAGAAGCGGCTCCACGAGCTCAAGACGTCGGGCTCCGTCCTGGTCAAGGAGGAGGTCGACGCGGACGACATCGCCCAGGTCGTGGCGCGCTGGACCGGCGTTCCGGTCAGCCGCCTCCTGGAGACAGAGACGCAGAAGCTGCTGAAGATGGAGGACCGGCTCCACCAGCGGCTCATTGGCCAGGACGAGGCCGTGCAGGCGGTCAGCGACGCCATCCGTCGCGCCCGGGCCGGGCTCAAGGATCCCAAGCGGCCCATCGGCTCATTCATCTTCCTGGGCCCGACCGGCGTCGGGAAGACGGAGCTCGCCCGGGCCCTCGCCGAGTTCCTGTTCGACGACGAGAGCGCCCTGGTGCGCATCGACATGAGTGAGTACATGGAGAAGTTCACCGTCAGCCGCCTGGTCGGCGCGCCCCCCGGCTACGTCGGCTACGAGGAGGGCGGGCAGCTGACCGAGGCCGTCCGGCGCCGGCCGTACCAGGTGGTGCTGTTCGACGAGATCGAGAAGGCCCATCCCGACGTCTTCAACGTGCTGCTCCAGCTGCTCGACGACGGGCGCCTCACCGACTCGCAGGGCCGCACCGTCGACTTCAAGAACACCGTCATCATCATGACCAGCAACATCGGCTCGACCACCCTCATCGAGGCCGCCGAGGCCGGCCCGCATGCCTTCGAGGGGGCCGCCGAGAAGGTCCGCGACCAGCTGCGCGAGCACTTCCGACCCGAGTTCCTCAACCGCGTGGACGAGATCATCGTCTTCCGCCCGCTCGACGAGGCCCAGCTGCGCCAGATCGTCGGTCTGCTCGTGGACGGCACCGCTCGCCGTCTCACCGAGGCCGGCATCACCCTCGAGGTGACCGATGCGGCCCTCGCCCACCTCGCGCGCGAGGGCTACGACCCCATCTACGGCGCCCGGCCACTGCGCCGAGCGATCCAGCGCGAGCTCGAGAACCCGCTCGCCCGCCGGCTGCTGGGAGGCGAGTTCGTTGCCGGCGACACGGTGCGCGTCGATGCGAGCGACGGCGCGATCGTCTTCGAGAAGGGCACCGGCGCCCCCGTCGAGCCCTCTGAGCCCGCGCCGGAGGAGCCGGTCCCGGTCTGAGTCGGCGGGTATGGGGGCACCTCTGCCCGATATATCGGCCGTTTCGCGCCGATGCCGGTCAGTTGGCGCGATTCGACCGAAATATCGGCCGCCCGGGCGCACAAGGGACGCCGTGCGGCACCCCTCGCGCTCGTCACGGGTCGATATTTCGGCCGGCCCGCGCCGTCGATTGCCGTTGGGCGCAATGCGAGCGATATATCAGTCGCCACGGGCCGATCTACGGCGCCAGAGCCGGGGCGACTACTCCAGCGAACCGACGCGTGGGTGAGGAGTACGAGCCCATCTTCCCCGCGGCACCGCCCCCCGACGGCGCCTAGACGATCGCCAGCCGATCGAGCGGGAACGGTGACAGCGCGAGGGGCTTGACCGCCAGCCGCAGAAGAAGCAGCGGCGAGTCGTCGGCGGCCGATCGGTTGGCGTCCAGCTCACCGCAGCCGGCGCAGCGGTGGATGATGACCCACTCCCCGCGGCCGCGGACGCTGATCGCGATCGGCTCCATACCGGAGCCGCACTCGTCGAGCATGGCGCGGTCGCCCGGCTGGTCGTCCACGTGGCGCGACCAGAGGCAGGCTGGACAGTGGTTGCGGTGCCGCGTGCCGGGCGCATCGGTCGGGATGTCGAGGCGACAGTTCACGCAGCGGAATGACGTTGGTTCTTTCGCGCGGTGCGCCTCTCGGCGATGCGCGGATCGGAAGTCGTGGGAACGAGACAACGCTCTGATCTCCTGGGTCGGGGTGATGGGACGGCGTCGGCTGCGTCGCGCATCGGCCCAGAAATGACAAGGGCCGCCCCGGCGGGCGGCCAAACAGGCGAGCGGGCTTCGGTTGAGAAGCTGGATGCTAGCCCGCGAGCTCCGTCCGGAGACGCGACGCGCGAAGGACCGTCCCTGCGGTATCGGACATGTCGCTGTCTCCTCTGCGGATGCTTCGTTGCGTCGGCGACACTAGCGGAGCGCGACCGCGCGCGTCAAGGTTCTCGCGACGGCGTGCGGATCGGTGGAAGTTGCACCTCAGCGGAACTAACGGCCAAGTTGTGCCCGAAAGCCGCGTCTCCTTGCCCACCGGTTGCGGCTGCGCGGAATTTCGGACCACCTGGGAGCCGATTCCGGGGCGAAGTTGGCCGTTAGTTCCGCTCTGGTGCAACCGGGCGGAAAGGAAGCCGATACGCGCCTCTTCAGCGGTGGCGGTGGCGGCGGGCGGGATTCGTCCGTGACCGCTCCGGCGCTGGGCGGCGAGGCGGCGGGACGAATCGGCGGCGACGGATGTCCTCGTTCGCAGCGGCGATCAGCGGCGGGTAGCGCATGAAGGCCGCGTACGCGGCGATCCCCATGCCCGTCAGCACGATCACGAGCTGGATGACCAGCGGGACGCCGATGACGGCGAGCAGCGGGATGACGCCCCAGGTCGTGACGATCGGCCAGCACACCCATTCGTGCAGCGCGAGGATCTTGGGGTAGCGGCGGTATCGGCGCATGGCCACGTTGTAGACCGCGATGGCGCCGACGGCGATGAGCAGGCCCGCCACCCACATCCAGGTGAAGAGGTCCGGGAAGGTGGTGGGGGTGAAGGGATCGGTGAGGACGTTCATCGGCGGGCGAGTCTAGCATCGGCCGCGGGCACCGTGACCACCTAGTCCGGGGCGAAGGTCTTGCCGCAGGTCGAGAAGTCGAAGTGGATGGCCATCCAGTTGTTCGGCGCGGCCTCGGTACGCCCGTCCCCCTCGAGCGACGCGAGCTCGTGGACCGCCTCGTAAACGTCCTCCGCGGCGAGCCACTGGTCCCGCTCGCGAGCGTCGTAGCTCAGACGCACGTGGTCCTCGTCGATGTCCTCAACCGTGACCCCGGCGGCGCGGGCAGCGTCGAGCTGCGGCTGGATCTTGCTCACGCCACGCGGACGCTCGGGAACGCGCGCCAGTTCGGCACGGCGGTCGGTGGCACTGCGCCCTCTCCGTCGGAGGCGCCAGAGGTCGGACATCGCTTGCGGGGCACTCGCAAAGGTAGGTACGACGGAGGATACGCAATCGGCGGACCGGCGCGCGTCGAAGCCGGTGCACCCCTCCCGACACCGATGTATCGACCGTTTCGCGCGCGGTTCAGGTGCCGGGCGCCGTCCGGCCGATATATCGGACGCCCGCGTGCACGATGGGTGCGCCGGGGCGGTCCTCACGCTCCCCACCGGTCGATATTTCGGCCAGATCGCGCCTCCAACAGCCGATGCGCGCAATTCAGCCGATATTTCGGACGCCGCCGCAGCCGCCGCAGCCCGCCGGCGGCGCCCGCCCGCCCCGCGCCGTCCGGTCGACGCCTCCGCCGCCTCGGCTGGCGGACTGAAGCCGGATATAATCGGCAGCCCCGAGCGGCCACGCCCAACCCGAAGCCCGCACGCTACCTGAGGACGTCGATTGCGCGCCCTGCTCTCCGTCAGTGATCGCGAAGGCATCGTGGAGCTTGCCCGCGGCCTGACCGA
>JBDTWT010000072.1:0-8063 GCA_040006555.1 Chloroflexota bacterium | reverse complement strand
GTGACGACGGCAACCCTCGCCCCGCCGGCCGACGAGGTCGCGCGTCTCATCCGCGGCGAGCACCACGATCCGCACGCGATCCTCGGCGCGCACGCCACGACCGGTGGCGTGGTCGTCCGAGCCTTTCATCCTGACGCGAACGGGGCGTCGGTCGTCCTCGAGGACGGTCAGACCGTGCCCATGGAGCCGATCGGCAACGGCCTGTGGGCATCCGTCGTCGCGAGCGGGACCGAAGCGGGCACGCTGCGCTACCGGCTCCGCCTGACCTTCCCGGACGGCAACGCCTGGGAGCGGGACGACCCGTATCGGTTCGGACCGACCCTCGGCGAGATGGATCTCCACCTGATCCGGGAGGGGACGCACGAGCGCCTGTACGACGTGCTCGGCGCGCATCCGCGAACGCACCAGGGCGAGAGCGGGGTGAGCTTCGCGGTCTGGGCACCGAACGCGCGCTCCGTGCGCATCGTCGGCGACTTCGACCGCTGGGACGGGCGATTGATGCCGATGCGCTCCATGGGCGCCGCCGGCGTGTGGGAGCTGTTCGTGCCGGGCATCGGCCCCGGCGAGCTCTACAAGTACGAGGTCCTCGGTGCCGACGGCAAGCTGCGCCTCAAGGCCGATCCCCTCGCCTTCGCCATGCAGGTCCGCCCCGAGACCGCGTCGCGGGTCTGGGACCCATCGGAGTTCGCCTGGACGGACGATGAATGGATGCGCGATCGCGCCGTGCGCGATGCCTATCGGTCCCCGATGGCGGCCTACGAGATCCACCTCGGCTCCTGGATGCGCAACCCGGACGGCTCCTGGCTCGGATACCGGCAGGCGGGCGACCGGCTCGTCGAGCACTGCCGGCGCTTCGGCTTCACCCACGTCGAGCTCATGCCGGTGGCGGAGCATCCGTTCGACGGGTCGTGGGGCTACCAGGTGACCGGCTACTACGCCCCCACGGCGCGCTTCGGGTCACCGGACGACTTCGCGGCCATGGTCGACGCGCTCCACCGCGGCGGCATCGGCGTCATCGTCGACTGGGTCCCGGCCCACTTCCCGACCGATGACTTCGCCCTGCGCCGGTTCGACGGGACGCCCCTCTACGAGCACGCGGATCCGCAGCGCGGCGCGCATCCGGACTGGGGGACGCTCATCTTCGACTTCGGCCGCCCCGAGGTGCGGAACTTCCTCGTCGCGAACGCGCTGTTCTGGTTCGACCGGTATCACGTGGACGGCCTGCGGGTCGATGCCGTCGCCTCGATGCTCTACCTCGACTACTCGCGCAAGGCGGGCGAGTGGACGCCGAACGTGCACGGCGGCCGCGAGAACCTCGAGGCGGTCGCATTCCTGCGCGAGACGAACGAGCGCGCCTACGGCCGGTTTCCGGGGATCGTCACCATCGCCGAGGAGTCGACCGCCTTCCCCGGCGTCACGCGCCCGACGTACCTCGGCGGCCTCGGCTTCGGGTTCAAATGGGACATGGGCTGGATGCACGACACCCTGGACTACTTCAGCCGCGAGCCGATCCACCGGCGCTTCCACCACGACCGCATCACGTTCAGGACGCTCTACAAGGACACCGAGCAGTTCGTCCTGCCGCTTTCGCACGACGAGGTCGTGCACGGCAAGGGCTCGCTGCTGCGTAAGATGCCCGGCGACGAGTGGCAGCGCTTCGCGAACCTGCGCGCCATGCTCGTCGACATGTGGGGGCAGCCGGGCAAGAAGCTGCTGTTCATGGGCTCGGAGCTCGCGATGTGGGAAGAGTGGGACCACGATCGCGCGCTCCCGTGGGAGGCGGCGGCGGCCGACCCGCGGCGCGCCGCGTTCGGTCGCTTCGTCGAGGATCTCGGCCGGCTGTACGGCTCATCCCCCGCGCTGTGGGCCGCCGACCACGACCCGGGTGGCTTCGCCTGGATCGACGCCTCGGACGTGGAGTCGTCCGTGTACGCCTGGATCCGGTACGGCGGCGGCGAGCTCGCGGTCGTGGTGCTGAACCTCACGCCGGTCGTGCGGCACGACTACCGGCTGGGCCTGCCGCGCGCGGGGCTCTGGCGCGAGGCGCTGAACTCGGATTCGGAGCACTACGGCGGCTCGAACGTCGGCAACCTGGGCGGCGTCGTCGCCTCGGCCGACGAGCCATGGCACGGCCAGCCCGCCTCCGCGGTGCTGTCGCTTCCCCCCTTGAGTGGCCTGATCCTGCGACCCGGGTAGCGCTTCAGCGCCGGAGGGCCTCCGCGAGCCTGAGGACGCGGGGATCGGCGGTGAGCCGCTCGAGTGGCTCCGGGATCGCGACTGACCAGTTCTCGCGCTGAGCGGACACGGTGCCCGGCATGTTCGGTCGCTCCTCGACGCGGAGCGCGTCCTCCAGCGTCGCCGCGACGAGCATGCTCGGCGAGCGCGCCAGGCGGCCGTAGATGGCGTCCACCACCTCGTCGACCGGCGCGTACGGCGGTAGTTCCGACGCCCTGACCAGCCTGGCGCGGAGCTGGCCGAGCCCACCCGCGTCAGGGGTCACGCCGGCGCGCGCCTGGTCGTCGAGGTCGGCGCCGCTCCAGGCGCCCGCGATCGTCGGCAGGTCGTGGGTCGTCACCGCGGCGAAGGCCTGCCGGGGGTACCGCTCCGGTGGCGTCCGCTCGAACAGCACGAGGCGAGTGGAGAGCATCCGGCGACGGCGCAGCTCGCGGCGAACGCCCGGAGGAACGGTGCCGAGGTCCTCGCCGATCACCACCGCGGACGCACGGTCGGACTCGATCGCCAGGATCTCGAGCAGCTCGGCGGTCGGATACCGGACGTATGCCCCGGCCGATGGGTCCGCCCGGGCCGGCATGCACCACAGCCGGAAGAGACCCAGCACATGGTCGAGGCGCAGCCCTCGCGCATGCCGAAGCTGTGCGCGAATGGTCTCGATGAATGGTCGATACCCGGCCTCCCGCAGCCGGTCGGGGGCGAACGGCGGCATGCCCCAGTTCTGCCCGGCCGCGCTGAACCGATCAGGTGGCACGCCGATCGACGCGCCCAGGGCGAGCTGGTGCTGCCAGTCCCACGCGTCGAATCCGCCGGGATCGACGCCGACCGGCACGTCGGCGATCCGGCTCACGGGGGCGGACGCGTCCGCCAGCTGCCGGTCGAGCAGGTGCTGGACCCACGAGTGGAAGCCGATGCGGTCCTCGGAGCCCGATGCGAAGGCCGCGACGGCCGACCCGGAGGGCTCCCGGTACTCGCTCGGCCACTCGTGCCAGCCGGGGCCGAATCGCTCGGTGAGGGCGACGAAGGTCGCCCACCGCTCGAGCGAGGCGCCGCGGTCGCGGCGGTACGCCTCGAGGGCGTCGAGGTCGGCGGCGCCATCGGCCCAGAGGCGCTCGAGGGCCTTCACCTTGTGCGCGAGAACGAGCCCACGGTCGACGCGCCGGTCCTCGCTCAGTGCGCGGCCGGTCGCCGCGAGCTCGCCGAGCGCGTCTGCCCCCGGGACGGCCTCGACACACAGGTGCACCGGACTGAGGAAGCGACGCGTGCTCGGGTAGTACGGGCTGGGATCGGGGTCCGGGCCGGGGTTCGGTGCGCCGAGCGGGCTCACCGCCAGGAAGCCGCCTCCACGGTCCGCCGTCCACCTGGCGAGGTCGCGAAGGTCGCGGAGGTCGCCGATGCCCCAGCTGCGTCGAGACCGAAGCGTCGGGAGCTGCACGCTCCAGCCCCATTCGCGCAGGCCGGCCGGGAGGTGACAGCGGCCGGGGCCGACCAGCAGCAGTTGCTCGTGCCCATCCCTGGCCAGCCGGTGGTAGCCGTAGGGGACCTCGTCGGGGATGCGCGCGAGGCTGCCGAGCTCAGTGCCGTCCTCGAGGATCAGCTCTCCGTGCTCCGGCAGCGCCTCGCCGCGACGGGCGACTGCGACGGGCTCGCGGCCGGGGCGCGGATCGGCGCTCGCCTCTCCCATCACCGCTCGCACGGCATCGCGGACCTCGGGGTCGATCAGCCGACGGCGGCCGTAGGCATCGGTGTAGGCGTCCGCGACGATCGACTCGGCGTCGGCCACGGTCAATCGGCGTCGCGGCGCTTCACGCGCGGCAGCCGGCGCAGGAGCACCACGGATCGCTCGCCGACGCGATACGGCGCACCCCCGTCGAACTCCCGGTGCGCGCCCTCGCCCACCTCGAGCGTCGGCTGCACCGTGTCGAAGACAAGCTCCCAGCGCCTGGCAGTGCCGTGGTTCGGCAGCGTGAAGGCCACGGGGCGCTCGTCCGCGTTCAGGATGATGAGGAGGGTGTCGTCGAGGATCTCCTCGCCCCGCGGTCCGCGCTCGTCGATCGCGTCGCCGGCGAACTGCACCCCGAGCGTCCTCACGCCCGGCGCCTGCCAGGCCGCATCGGTCATCTCGCTCCCGTCCGGCGCGTACCAGGTGAGGTCCTTCACGCGGGACCCGCGGATCTGGCGTCCCTGGAAGAACCTGCGGCGGCGGAGGACGGGGTGCTGCCGGAAGAGGCGGATGAGGCCGCGGGTGAAGTCGAGGAGCTGGCGGTCCCGCCGATTGAGGTCCCAGTCGAACCAGCCGATCTCGTTGTCCTGCGCGTAGCCGTTGTTGTTGCCGCGCTGGGTGCGGCCGATCTCGTCTCCACCCAGCAGCATCGGCACCCCCTGGCTGAGCAGCAGGGTCGCGAGGAGGTTCCGCTTCTGTCGCTCGCGTGCCTCGATGATGGCCTCGTCGTCGGTCTCGCCCTCGACGCCGAAGTTCATGCTCTCGTTGTTGCGCTCCCCGTCCAGGCCATCCTCGCCGTTGGCCTCGTTGTGCTTCTCCTCGTAGCTCATGAGGTCGTTGAGCGTGAACCCATCGTGCGACGTGATGAAGTTGATGCTGGCGTGCGGCTGCCGCCCGGAGCTCGCGTAGAGGTCGGACGACCCGCTGAGCCGATAGCCCAGCTCCCCCGCCTGGCCGCCGACCCCCTTCCAGAAGCGGCGGACGCTGTCGCGGTACTTGCCGTTCCACTCGGCCCAGCCGACGGGGAAGTTCCCGACCTGGTAGCCACCCGGGCCAACGTCCCACGGCTCGGCGATCAGCTTCACCCGGCTGATGATCGGATCCTGCCCGATGATGTCGAAGAAGCTCCCGAGCTTGTCGACGTCGTGGAGCTCGCGCGCCAGCGCCGAGGCGAGGTCGAAGCGGAACCCGTCGACGTGCATCTCCGTGACCCAGTAGCGGAGCGAGTCCATGATCAGCTGGAGGACGCGGGGCGAGGTCGCGTCCAGGGTGTTGCCGGTGCCGGTGTAGTCGACGTAGTAGTACCTGTCTTCCTGACCGAGCCGGTAGTACGAGTTGTTGTCGATGCCACGGAAGCTCAGCGTCGGGCCGAGGTGATTGCCCTCCCCGGTGTGGTTGTAGACCACGTCCAGGATGACCTCGATGCCCGCGTCGTGGAGTCGCTTCACCATGGTCTTGAACTCGCTCACGGGCTCGCCCGTCGCCGAGTAGCGGACGTCCGGCGCGAAGAAGCCGATGGTGTTGTAGCCCCAGTAGTTGCTGAGGCCGCGCTCCACGAGGCTCCGGTCATTCACGTGCTGGTGGACCGGCAGCAGCTCGACCGCCGTGACGCCGAGGGCCGTGAGATAGGCGATCGACGCGGCCGATCCGAGCCCGGCGTAGGTGCCGCGCAGCTCGTCGGGGACCTCGGGGTGGAGCATGGTGAAGCCCCTGACGTGGACCTCGTAGATCAGGGTGCGGTCGAACGGCGTGTTGAGCTGCGTGTCGCCGCCCCACACGAACGCGTGGTTGACGACGACGCCCTTGGGCACGAACGCCGCGGAGTCCCGGTCGTCCGGCTCGAGGACCGCGTCCTCGGAGCCGATGCGATAGCCGAACAGGGAGTCGTCCCACTGGACGCCACCGTCGATGCGCTTCGCGTACGGGTCGATGAGCAGCTTGGCCGGGTTGAAGCGGTGACCTGCCCTGGGGTCGTACGGGCCGTGGACGCGGTAGCCGTAGCGCTGCCCCGGCCGAGCGTCAGGCAGGTAGCAATGCCAGATCAGGTCGGTGTGCTCGGTGAGCCGGATGCGCTGCTCGGTGCCATCCGCGTCGAAGAGGCACAGGTCGACGGCCTCGGCGTGCTCGCTGTAGAGCGCGAAGTTGACCCCGGAGCCGTCCCACGTCGCGCCGAGCGGGTGCGACTCGCCGCGCCAGACCCTCACCGCCACCGGGGCACGAGGGAGCGGCGGTCGTCGGTCGGCATGGAGCGGTCAGTCTAGGGCACGGCGGCAGCCGCGGACCGCCGCGAGCGCTCAGGCGCCCGCGAGGCGCTCGACCGCGGCAAGCGGCAGCCAGAGCCACTCGGGCCGGTTGCCGGCCTCGTAGCGGACCTCGTAGCACGCCTTCTCGAGCTCGAAGGCGGCGAGAAGCTGCCGCTCGTGGCTCGCCACGCCGCCGTAGCCGTCGAGGAGCGCGGTCCGTGCCCGCGCCAGCCATGACTCGGCCTCGAACGCCGGGGCGTGCGTCCCCGCCTCAGCGCTGCGCGCGGCGTAGTCGAGGCTGCGAAGCATCCCCGCCACGTCCCGCAGGGGAGAGCCGGGCGCTCGGCGCTCCGCGAGCGGGCGCGCGGGCTCGCCCTCGAAGTCGATGACGCTGAAGCCGCCGTCCGGCCGCGCGAGGAGCTGCGCCAGGTGGTAGTCGCCGTGGATCCGAGTCACGCGCGCCTCGCCGCTCGCCAACCCGAACGTGTCGGCGAACCGTGCCGTGACCCGGGGCGCCAGCGCGACGAGCCGGTCGTGCGTCGGGCCGCTCACCGCCGTCACCGCCTGCGCGAGCTGCCGCTCGGCCGACGTCCGCCACGCCGCCGTCTCGGCCGGTGTCGCTGCCCGCGCGGGGAACGCCGGGTCACCGGGCCGTGAGGCGAGCGCGGCGTGCATCCGCGCCGTCAGGTCGCCGATACGCTCGGCCACCGCGAGCGCGCCGTCCGAATCGTCCGCGAGCGCCCGCAGCACCGTGGCCCACCCGTCACCGGTCGCGGGCACGAACGCCTGGAACATGGCGGCGCTCGACGCGGCGCCATCGGCCTCGTAGGTCATCGCGCCGGCCAGGGCCGGCGTGTCGGCGAAGCCAGCATCGGTCAGAAACGCACTGACCTCGACCTCGGGGTTCTCACCCTCCTCGAGAAGCCGATACACCTTCAGGATGAGCCGATCCCCGACGCGCACCGAGGTGTTGGACTGCTCGACGCCCAGGCGCCGTTCTCGCCTGTCGTCGGACAGGAGCTCGTCGAGCGCATCGGTCCGGGAGGCGCGGAAGCGCCCGCGGGTCCCCGCGAGCACCGCCTCGTCCGCGATGGCATCGACGATGGACGCCCAGGCGCCCTCGCCGTCCCGCGGCTCGCGACCGTGGACCGTCGGCGCGAGATACCGGTGGCTCTCCCCGCCGTCCGCGTACGCCACCTCGAGCACCGTCAGGGCCGCGCCCGCCCCGAGCGGCGCGCTGTCGAGCTCGGAGACGGTGGCGACCGGCCGCCCCTTCGAGCGGAACCAGCGCTGCGCGGCGATCCACCCGGGCGTGAGGCCCGAGCCTTCAGCCACCGGGCTCGGTGAGCTCGAACCAGAAGAAGTCGTGCGGCCCGAGGGTGAGCAGGTACGGCAGCTCGCCGATGGACGGGAAGTGGACGCGACCGACGAGCTCGACCGGCACCCGTCCCCCGAACCGTCGCAGGTCGAGCTCGACGTACTGCGCGAAGCGGGAGAGGTTGGCGACGCACAGTACCGAGACACCCTCGTGCTCGCGCAGGTACGCGACCACCCGACGGTTGTCCGGGTTCAGGAACTCGAGGGTGCCCCGGCCGAAGACCGGGTGGGCGCGTCGGATGCGGATCAGGCGCTTCATCCAGTTCAGCAGCGAGCCCGGGATGCGCTGCTGCGCCTCGACGTTCACCGCCTGGTAGCCGTAGACCGGATCGGCGACCACCGGCGCGTAGAGGGCGTGGACGTCGGCCTTCGAGAACCCGGCGTTGCGATCGCCGGTCCACTGCATCGGCGTCCGCACCCCGTTGCGATCGCCGAGGTAGACGTTGTCACCCATGCCGATCTCATCGCCGTAGTAGAGGATGGGACTG
>JBDTWT010000071.1:0-8088 GCA_040006555.1 Chloroflexota bacterium | reverse complement strand
AGCAGCTGACTTCGGATCAGCAGGTCGGGGGTTCGAATCCCTCCGGGCGCGCCACTAGCATGTCGCGCATGACCCCTCGTCGATCGGCCACCTGGAAGGCGATTCTCAGGCTCTTCTACGCCGTGATCGGGGTGCTGGATCCGCTCGTGCGCTGGAGGTGGGCACGCGCAGGCATCGGCATCACGTCTCGGCTCACGGTGCGAGGCCGTCGAAGCGGCCGGGAGCGTTCGGTACTCATCGGCCTCATCAACGTCGGCGGCCGCTGGTACGTGGGGCATCCGAACGGCGACGTCGGCTGGACCGCAAACCTGCGGGCCGCGGGCCGGGCGCGCCTGGCCCCGCGGGCCGGGGCGGACGTCGACGTCGTGGCGAAACCGCTTGAGCCGGGAGCGGAGCGCGACGCGGTGATCGCGGCCACCGCGGCGCAGCAGCCGTTCCCGGCGAACCTCGTGTATCGGGCCGCCCGCCGGCACATCCTCAGCGAGGGCCGCTACTTCCGCCTCGAGGCAGCCTGAACGCCATGGGCGGCCCGGGCGCGAGCCCGAGCCGCCCATGGTCGCGAGGTCGGAGACTCAGCCCCGGCGCGTGAGCGGCCGGAGGGCTCGCATCCCGATGACTGCCGACAGTCCGAGCAGGACCAGTCCGAGCGCAACGAGCGGGCTGGTGCCCTGGGGCTCCGACACTGCCGTGTTCGGCTGGCCCGCCGCGGCGAGCTGTCCCCGGATCGCGCCTGCCGGGAAGTCGCTGGTGTGCAGGTTCACGTAGAAGCCCGCCGGGTTGGCGAGGATGCTGTTCAGCGCGGCCGCCGGCTGGGCGGCGACGCAGCCCTCGCTGCTGCCGGTGAAGCCGTCGACGTCAAGCGGCACAAGGACGCCGCCGGAGACGCCCGCGGCACCGGTGTGGATGTGCGACTGCGTGATCGGCATGGTGCCGGTGGCGGTGAGATTCCAGCACACCTCACCGGTCGCGGGATCGACGGTGATGGACGCCGTGCCCGCGCCGTCTGGATTGCCGGGGTTGTCACCCTCGGTGACGCCGGCGAGGGTCGCCGTGAGCGTCGTCGGGGCGGCCAGCGCGCCGCCGACGAGGGCGAGCGATGCCAGCAGGCCGAGCGACAGGGCCAGGGCCAGTTGGGTACCGAATCGGGTGCGCATTACGGAGGCTCCTCATCTGCGATGGCGACCGGCCGGATTCGCCCAGGCGAACGCCGGACACCTCCCAATTCGGAGCGGGTTACGTGCGCGGCGGGTGATACGGAACGTCGGCCACGATCGTGTTGCGGCGGCTGAACAGCCGAAGCTTCAGGCGCAGCGCGGTCTGGTTGTGGAGCAGGTTCTCCCACCAATGCCGGGGGACGACCTCCGAGAGGACGACCACGATTGGCCGCTCCGGTGCCTGGCGCTGGAGCGCGTCCATGTAGGCGAGCAGGGGACCGATGAGGGCCCGGTACGGCGACTCCACCACGACCAGCTCCGTGGAGCCTGCCCAATCGGGCCAGCGCTCGCGCATGGCATCGGCCTCGTCAGGGTCGTTGGTGACGTGGACGGCCACCGCGCTCGAGCTGATCGAGTTCGCGAAGGCGATCGCCTGCCGCGCCGGCCGGTCGAGCCGCGCGATGGGCACGATGACGATCGGCGGCGCCGACTTCTCCTGCGTCTCCGGGATGTGGTCGAGCGCCAGCGCCCGCTCCATCTCACGGTAGTGCCGCCGGATGCCGAGCAGGAGCAGCATGAGCAGCGGCACGAGCACCATCACGAGCCACGCGCCCTGGAAGAAGTTGCTGGTGCCAACGACGAGCGCGACGACGGCAGTGGTGAGGGTTCCGAGTCCGTTGATCAACAGGCCCGGGCGCCAGCCGTGCTCGCGGCGACGCCACCAGCGCACGAGCATGCCACCCTGGGAGAGGGTGAACGCGATGAACACCCCGAGCGTGTAGAGCGGGATGAGGCCGCTCACGCTGGCGTTGAAGCCGATGAGCAGCGCGATCGCGAGTCCGGAGAGGGCCACGATGCCCGTCGTGAAGGCGAGCCGCTCGCCGCGGAAGGCGAACTGCCGGGGCAGGTAGCCGTCACGGGCGAGGAAGGACGAGAGGCGCGGGAAGTCGGCGAAGCTCGTGTTCGCCGCCAGCACGAGCAGGAGCGCGGTCGCCACCTGCGCGACGATGAGGACCACGCCGTCGCCGGTCAGGTGACGGACCAGCAGGCTGAGGACGGTCTTCTCCTCGCTCGGATCGGGGACGATCCCGATCGAGACGACCAGGTAGGCGATCCCCAGAAAGAGGATGGCGAAGATCACGGCCGCCCAGGTGAGCGTGGTGCGGGCATTGCGCCACTCAGGCGACTTGAATGCGGGGACGCCGTCCGAGATGGCCTCGACGCCGGTGAGCGCCACGGCGCCCTGCGAGAAGGCACGGAGGATGAGGAACAGGGCGAGCGCCTGGCCTCCCTGCTCGACCTCCAGCCAGCTGGCCGGCGGTGCGAACGCCGGGACCGAGCCGGAGATCGTCTGTATCAACCCGTAGCCGATGATCCCGAGCATGACCACGATGTAGAAGTAGGTCGGGATCATGAAGATCGTCCCTGACTCGCGGATCCCCCTCAGGTTTCCGAGCATGAGGAGGACGACGAGCACCACGCTGATGAGGACGCGCTGCGCGAACAGCTCGGGCACGATCGAGGTGAGCGCCGCCACGCCGGCCGAGACCGAGACCGCCACCGTCACCACGTAGCCGATGAGGAGCGCGGCAGCCGCCAGCACTCCTGCCCCGCTGCCGAGGTTGTCGCTCGCGACGATGTAGCTGCTGGCCCCATTCGGATACGCCTTGATCGTCTGGCGGTATGACACGGTGACGATGGCGAGCATCACGGCGATGAGGCCTGCCAGCGGCAGGGTCAGGCTGATCGCCCCCACGCCCGCCAGCGCCAGGACCCGCATGATCTCCTCGGGCCCGTATGCCGATGAGCTGATGTTGTCGCTGCTGAAGATGGCGAGGGCCTTGACCTTCGTCAGGCGCTCGTGACCCTCGCGCTCGGAGTGGATGGGGCGGCCGATGAGCCACGTGCGCAGCGTGCGCAGCGCCCCGTGCCAGCCGCTTCGACCAAGCACGGTGCGCTCCGTGGCGATGAGCTCGCCCTCGTCGCCACCCTTCTCGAACACGTCGTCGAACGGCCGCACGATGCGGACGTAGGCGTCGCCCGGCCGCTTGCCACGACGGCGTTCGCGGACCTCGAGGAGTGGGTCGACCCGCCTGTCGTCGGGCCGGCGCGGAGAGCGCGTCACGGCGCCGAACGGTAGCAGGCGGCCGCCTCCGGCATCACAGTCGCAGCGCCAGCCCCTCGAGCGGCGCCAACGTCAGCTCGTCGAGCCGGACCGCGCCGTGCCGCTCGGATGTCGCCACCAGGACGTCGCCGGCCGTCGCGGCGACCTGGCGCAGGTCGCACTCGCGCGCGTCGTCGGCGAGGTTGAGGACGACCAGAACGCGCTCGCCGTCCCGCTCGCGGAGCCAGGCGAGGACGTCGGGAGCGACCTCGAACAGCGAGCGTTGCTCGCCTCGGCCGAGCGCGGGCGATTCTCGGCGGGCCGCGACGAGGCGGCGGTAGAGGCTCAGGGTCGACGTGGGCTCGTTTCGCTGCGCCTGCACATTCCGGGTCGCGGAGTCGACGACGGGGAGCCATGGTGTGCCCGTGGTGAAGCCGCCCGTGGGCGATGCGTCCCACTGCATCGGCGTCCGGCAGCCGTCTCGACCGGCTCGGTCGAACGGGGGATCCGGCAATGACGCCGGATCGGCGTCGACCATCCCGATCTCCTCGCCGGCGTACATGACGGCGACGCCGCGGACGGTGAGGAGCATGAACGCGGCAGCCCGGGCGCGGTGCTCACCCCAGCGAGTCGCTGGGCGCGACTGGTCGTGGTTCGCGATGGCGTACGTGGGCCAGACTCCCGGCGGGTGGAGCGCCTCGCCCCGCTCGATCGACAGCATGAGGTCGAGGTGCCGCCACGGGGAGAGCAGCAGCTCGAAGTCGAAGGCCAGGTGGAACTCGTCGTCCACGCCCCGGCCGAGGTAGATCGCCAGCTCCTCGACCGGGACGTAGGCCTCGCCGACCAGCACCCGGCCGGGGAACTCGGCCGCGACGCGCCGCAGGTGGCGGATCACGTCGTGCACCTCCGGGCGGTTCATGCTCCACAGCGGATCCTGCCCGGCGTCGCCGGCGAGCCCGGGGATCGCTCCCGGGCGGCGATCCGGCGGGTTGTCGCGGAGCCGGTCGTCCTTGATCGCGGCGAAGATCGCGTCAACCCGGAAGCCGTCCACGCCGCGCCGGAACCAAAAGCGCATCACCTCGGCCATGGCATCGGCCACGGCCGAGTTTCGCCAGTTGAGGTCCGGCTGCTCGGGGTAGAACGAGTGCAGGTAGAACTGGCCGGTTGCGTCGTCCCACTCCCACGACGATCCGCCGAACGCGGCGGTCCAGTTCGACGGCGCGCTGCCGTCGGGCTTCGGGTCGGCCCAGATGTACCAGTCGCGCTTCGAGCTCTCCCGCGAGCTCCGGCTGTCGGCGAACCATGGGTGCTCCACCGACGTGTGGCACGGGACGAGGTCGAGGAGAAGGCGGATGCCTCGGGCGTGGCACGCCTCGATCAGCTCGTCGAGATCGGCGAGGGTGCCGTACTCCGTTGCCACATCTGTGTAGTCGGCGATGTCGTACCCGAAGTCGTGGAGTGGCGACGGGTAGATGGGCGAGAGCCAAACGGCGTCGACGCCGAGGGCCGCATCGGCTCCGGCGAGGTGGTCGAGCCGGTCGCGGATGCCGCGCAGGTCGCCGATGCCGTCACCGTTCGCATCGGCGAAGCTGCGGGGGTAGATCTGGTAGATCACCGCACCCTCCCACCAGCGGTCGGAGGATGCGGGTCGGTCGGTCAAGTGTGGCGGCTCCAGGTGGAGTCAGGGGGGAATGAGTGGAGGCGGGGGTATAATGCACGCTCTTTGGCGCAGGGCACTTGACTCATCGAGCAACCCACGCGCCCCGGGGTGGAGGCTTTTCGAAACATGCGACACACACGCTTTCTGATTCTCATTTCGGCGCTCGCGCTCGTCCTGGCTGCGTGCCAGGGTGGCGGCAGCGCCGCCAGCGGCGACGCCGGCGGTGGCGAGGCGAACGAGATCGACGAGGACGCGCTGGAAGGCGTCGTCCGCCTGTCGGGCGGCCGCTCGTCAGATGCCGAGGAAGCGCTGCTCCAGGAAACGCTGGACGCCTTTGCCGAGAAGTACCCGAACATCACGGTGACCTACGAGCCGGTTCCGGCTGACTACGCGACGGTCATGGCGGCTCAGTTCAGCGCCGGCGACCCGCCGGACCTCTTCTACGTCGGCGCCACCGGCGAGGCCGCGCCGTGGATTGAGCAGGGTCTGCTCGAGCCGCTCGTGCCGTACATCGAGGGCAACCCCGAGATCGGCATCGACGAGTTCTATCCGCGTCTGCTCGCCCCGTTCCAGCGCGACGGCGAGACGTACGGCCTGCCGAAGGACGCGTCTCCGCTCGCGCTCTTCTACAACCCCGAGATGCTCGACGCCGCCGGCGTCACGCCTCCCACCAATTGGGAAGAGCTGCAGTCCGCTGCGGAGACGCTCACCGATGGCGACGTGACCGGGCTCTGCCTGGGAGCCGAGATCCAGCGCTGGGGCGCATTCATCTACCAGAACGGCGGAGCGCTCTACAACGAGGACAACACCGAGATGACGCTGGACTCCCCTGAGACGGTGGAGGCCATCGACTACCTGCTCGGGCTGCACGAGAGCGGCGCGCTCCAGACGCCCGCGGAGATCGGAGCTGGCTGGTGCGGCGAGGCCTATGCCACCGGGCAGGCCGCGATGACCATGGAGGGCAACTGGATGGTGTCCTACATGGACAACGACTTCCCCGACATGCCGTATGAGATGGCCGAGCTGCCGCAGGGCACTCAGCAGGGGAACCTCGCCTTCACGGTGGCGTACTCGATGGGCGTCGACTCGCCCAACAAGGACGCCGCGTGGGTGCTGCTCCAGTACCTGACCGGCCAGGAAGGCATGGCCAAGTGGACCAGCCTCGGGCTTGCCCTTCCGGCTCGTGCCGACGTCGAGCCCGCCGCGGGCCGTGACGCGCTCGTGGCCGGACTCGAGTACGCGACTGCGTACGGCTTCCCGAGCGATTGGCTCCCCGTCCAGGATGCGTTCAACAACAAGCTGACCGAGGTCCTCGCTTCGGGAGGCACCGGTCAGGAGATCGTGGACGCCGCAGTGGCGGCGGCCCGCTAGGCGTAACTTTTGAGAATGGGGCGGGCCGTCGAGGCTCGCCCCATTCGCTTATGCGTCGATATCCGGAGGACCGATGACCGGAACGGCGGCCGCGCAGTCGGCGGCTCCCGGCGAGACCCTCGTCTCCGCGCACCGGCGGGAGGCTCGGGTCGGCCTGGCGTTCATCGCCGTGCCGATGGCGCTGTTCCTCACCCTGAACATCTTCGCGATCTTCTACGCGCTCTTCATCAGCTTCTGGCAGTGGGGGATCCGCGGGCCGCGCGAGTTCCTGGGCTTCGACAACTACCAGGACCTGCTGTTCAACGACCCGGTCTTCATCGGCAAGGCGGTCTTCAACTCTCTCCGCTACTCGATCATCGTCGTGCCGGCCCAGATGGCCCTGGGGCTGTTCCTCGCGGTCATCGTCAACCAGAAGATTCGCGGCCAGACCTTCTTCCGCGCGGCCTTCTACTTCCCGGCGATCGCCAGCTCCGCGGCGGTCGCGGTGCTCTTCACGTTCATCACCCAGCCGGACGGGCTGTTCAACTCGTTCCTCGGCGTCTTCGGAGTCCAGTCGGATCAGAACTGGACAAACGATCCCTCGACCGCGCTCGAGTCGGTCATGGTCCTGAATGTCTGGACGACGTCGGGAACGATGATGCTGTTCTACCTGGCGTCGCTGCAGTCGATCAGCCGCGAGGTGTACGAGGCGGCCGCGCTCGACGGTGCGGGCCCCTGGCAGGCGTTTCGCCACATCACCTTCCCATTGCTGAAGCCCGCCCACTACTTCGTCGCGGTCGTCTCCTTCATCGGCGCGCTCCAGATGTTCGACCAGGCGTTCATCATGGGCGGCGGCGACGGGTCCCCCGCGAACTCGCTCACCACCATGGTGCTCTACCTGTACCGCGCGTCCGTCGTCCAGTTCGAGTTCGGCTACGCCGCCGCGGTCGGGATCATCCTGTTCGTGGTGGTCATGACCGTGACACTGATCCAGCGCCGCCTCTTTGGGCAGGCACCGGCGTGGTAGGAGGCACTCCGTGACCGCCACCGCCAGGGCCTCCGGTGCGGAACCGGTCGTCGGCGAGCGCGCATCCGCGCGGAAGCTGGTTGCCTACGCGCTGCTCATCGGCTGGGCTCTGCTCATGTTCGTCCCGTTCGCCTGGACCATCCTCACGTCGATCAAGACGCGGCCCGAGGCGATGCAGCTGGCGCTGCCGGCCAGCCCGACGCTCGATGGATACTTGTACGTTTGGGATCGCATCGACCCCGGGCTGCCGCAGATGATCTTCAGCAGCCTGCTCCTCGCCGTGATCGTCACCGCCAGCAACCTGTTCCTCGGGTCGATGGCCGGCTACGCGTTCGCGCGCCTGAGCTTCCCTGGCCGGGACGCGCTTTTCGTGGTCGTGCTCGCGACGCTGATGATTCCCGATCAGCTGCGGATCGTGCCCGTCTACCAGATCATGCGTTTCCTCGGGCTCATCAACAAGGATCCGAGCAACTACCTCTCGGTAATCCTCGTGCTCGCCGTGAGCGCGACCTCGATCTTCCTGCTGCGCCAGTACTTCCTCACCATCCCGCGCGACCTCGAGGAGGCGGCGCGCATCGACGGTGCCGGGTATTTCCAGACGTACTGGCAGGTGATTCTGCCGCTCGCCTCGCCCGCCTTGGCCGCCGTCGGGATCCTCCAGTTCCAGGGAACCTGGAACGGCCTCTTCTGGCCGCTGGTCTTCATGAACCAGGCCAGGGAGCACTGGACGCTGCCCATCGGCATCACGCAGTTCCAGACGTCGTTCGAGACGAACTGGCCCCCGCTGATGGCG
>JBDTWT010000070.1:0-8119 GCA_040006555.1 Chloroflexota bacterium | reverse complement strand
AACCGCACCTCTCCCGCGAAGTCGCGACCGAGCATCTGCGCGGCCGCAACCGCCGCTCCCGCGCTCGACGAGCACATGAGGTTATGCCCGCAGCCGTGGCCGACCTCCGGCAGCGCGTCGTACTCGCCGGCGAGGGCGATCACCGAGCCGCGTCGGGTGCCGGCCCAGCGTGCGACAAACGCCGTCTCGAGCCCACCGGCCGGCGCGGTGATCTCGAAGCCGTGACGCGCGAGCATCTCGGCGGTCCAGCGCGACGCCTGGCGCTCTTCGAAAGCGATCTCCGGCGCCGCATGCACGCGATGGGACAGGTCGAGCGCGTCCGCGAGCACCTCCTCCACGGCGGAGGCGAGCGCGGGATCGACGGCTTGTGTAGACGTCACCGAGGGTTCACCTCCATGGGTCACGCTGGATCATGATCCACTCGACTGCTCCCGCAACGACGAGGAGAAAGAGGGCGATCGGAACGCTCAGGGTCCCTCCCAGGCGGAGCGCGGCGAACGCGGCCACGACCACGCCGGTGAGCACGCCGCGCCGGGCCGCCCGACGCCAGGCGCCACGATAGACGATGCGTCTGCGGGCGAGCAGCTCGGCCAGGAACGCGAACGCGGTCACCAGGAGCCCGACAGCCAGGCTCGCGAGGACGACGGCGATCGTGAGGTTGCGCCCCGCCGCGGAGCAGGGCTGGGCCGGCGTGTCGACCGGGCACGCGATGCTGGCGAATCCCACCAGGCCGGCCGCCACGGCCGCACCGGCCAGGATCAGTCCGCCGGCAATCAGCCGATGGCGTCCGCTCACCGCGCGGCGTCTGGGCAGATCTCCCGGAACGGGCAGTAGCCGCAGCGCATGCCGTTGGGCGTGGCGTCGAAGCGCCCCTCCCGGATGCCCTCCGCCGCGAAGGCGATCTTGTCCTGCGCCACCGCGAGCCGCTTCTCGTTCGGCTCCGTGCGCCCGACGAGACCCGACTCGAGGAAGTGGAGCGCCAGCTCGTCGGGAAGGGCGCCGGTCTGCGCCTCGTGCGCGAGCGCGTACATCGACAGCTGGAGCGACTCCCGCGCGCGACGGTTCGCGGTGGTGAGGTCGCGGACGTCGCTCGACTTGTAGTCCGTGATGACGACCCGGCCGGCGTCGTCGCGGTCGACCCGGTCGTAGCGTCCCCGCAGCCGATCGCGGCCGAAGGCGACGACGAAGTCCTGCTCGACCGCCGTCGGCCGCGCCGGGTCGCGCTGCTGCTCCTCCCAGAAGCGGGCCATGACCTCGTGCGCGGCGGCCCTGCGCGCCTCCTCGTGCTCGCGCGTGAGGAAGCCGACCGACTCCCAGTTCGAGTCCAGCGCCGCGTGGAGCTCGGCGAGGGCCATCGGGCGGCCGGCCATCTGGCGGCGGTGGAAAGCCTGGACGGCCGCGTGAAGCGCCTTGCCGTAGACCATCGGGTGCGATGCCGGCGTCGGGATGCGCACGACGTGGCCGTAGCGATACTTCGCCGGGCACTCCAGGTAGTCGTGGACCTGCCCGTAGCTCATCACGAGAGGCTTGTCTCCCACGGCCGGGCGCGGCGCGGCGTGCGCCGGCTGACGCGGCGATGCCTCGTGGCGCGCCAGTCGCTCGAGGACCGCGGGACGCACCGTCTCCACGGGCGTCGCCGGAGGGAGGTCCAGCGCCTCGGCGACGAAGCGGCTCACCGCGCGGGACCGCCGGCCGCCGTAGTCCTGCGCCCAGCTCAGCACCAGCTCCTCGCGGGCCCGCGTCATCCCCCCGTAGAAGAGCCGGCGCTCCTCCGCGACGTGCTGGTCGCCTGACGTCGTCGTGTCCGAGAGCAGCTCCGCCGGGGCCTCGAAGGTGTCGCGCCGGTCCCGTCCGGGGAAGCGATCGGCCACCAGGCCGACCATGTACACGACGTCGAACTCGAGCCCCTTGGCCTTGTGGTACGTGAGGACGTGCACCGCCTCGCCCTCATCCGGCCCGGCGTCGGCGGTGGACGGGTCGTCCCCGGTCTCCATGAGCGTGTCGAGCTGCGCGACGAGGAACGGCAGGCGGTCGTCCCGCAGCAGGCTGCCCTGACGCCGGACGATCTCGAAGAAGCGCGCGACGTTGGCGAGCCGCTCCTCGCCGGTCTCGCGCGCCTCCTGCGCCAGGCGGGCGAGCCAGCCGGAGCTCGAGATGAAGTGATAGAGCAGCTCACCGCAGCTGCGTTCGGTGCTCATTGACCGATGCGCCTCGAGGCTCGCCATCAGCCGCTGCACGACCTCTATGGCGCGGAGGCCGAACGGCGACTCCTCGGGCCGGTCGGTCGCGTCACGGAGGGCAGTCGCGAGGCTGCTCCGACGTCTCCGGGCACGGTTCAGGGCCAGGGTGACATCGGCGGGAGACAGCCCGAAGATCTCGCTCGTGGCGAGGTCGTAGAGGCTCACCGAGTCGTCGGGGTCGTTGACCGCGCGCAGGAAGCTGACGAGGACGCGCACCTCGGGCTGTCGGTAGAGCCCCGCGGTGCCGCTGAAGCGCCACGGGATGTGGGCCATGTTCAGCGCACGGATGTACGCATCGGCGTCGCGGTTGCCGCGCACGAGGATCGCGTGCTCGGCCGCCCGTCGCCCGGCCCGGATGGAGGCGCCGACGCGGTCGGCGATCGCATCGGCTTCCTCCGACACGGTCGCAAAGCTGGCGAGCTCGATCGGCCCGGCCGCCGGCTCGGGCCGCGCGAAGCGCGAGCGAGCCCGGAGGCGCTTGTCGAGCCCCTCGCGAGCCTCGAGACGATCCGGGTCGTTGTGGCGGATGAGCCGATACGCCGCGTCGAGGATCGGCTGCCGGCTGCGGTAGCTGTCCACGAGGACGACGCTGGCCGCGCGCGGGTACGTCGAGCGGAAGCCGAGGATGTTGCCGAGCGCCGCGCCACGGAAGCGGTAGATGCTCTGGTCGTCGTCCCCGACCACCGTGACGTTGCCGTGCTCCTCGGCGAGCAGCCGCACGAGCTCGAACTGGGCGTGGTTCGTGTCCTGGAACTCGTCGACGAGGATGTACCGATACCGGCCACGCTCCGCGGCGAGCACCGCGGCATGATCCCGCAGCAGCTTGAGCGCGAGGCTCACCTGGTCCCCGAAGTCGATGCGGTCGGTCGCGCGCATGAGGCCCTCGTAGGCGGCATACGTCGCCGCGAGCTCGCGGTGACGCGCCGCGTCCTCGGCGAGCGCCGCGTCGTCGGGCGCCTCGGACGCGCGCTGGGCCAATCGCTCGGCGGCGGCCACGTACGCGTCGGGCGGCACGTCCTCGTCCCGCAGGCGGCTGATGAGCGTGACGAGGGAGTGGAGGAAGCGGGTCGGGTTGCCCAGCGGCCGGAATCGGTCGAGCGGCAGCTCGAACAGGTGCTCGCGCAGGAGGATGACCTGCTCCGCCCGCGACAGGACGGTCGACCGATCCGACAGCCCCGACTCGAGCCCGTGGTCGCGCAGCAGGCGGTCGCCGAACGCGTGGAACGTGCTGATCTCTGCGTCGTTGTGCCCGTACGGGACGAGCCGGTCGACGCGCTCGGTCATCTCGGCGGCCGCGCGATCGGTGAACGTGAGCGCGAGGATCTCCGACGGACGCGCCCGCTTCTCCGCGATGAGCCACGCGATGCGGCGCGTAATGACGGTCGTCTTGCCGGTCCCGGCTCCCGCCACGATGAGCAGCGGGCCATCTCCGTGGGTGACCGCCTTCCGCTGCCTGGCGGTGAGGTCAGCCAGGAGCGGCGGCTGGATGCGGAGGTGCGGGCGCCTGGGGCGGGCCGCCGGAACGAGCTCCTCGAAGATCGGGATCTGGTTCGGCGACGGCGCGACCGGTGGCACGAGCTCGATGGTAGCCGTTGGGGGATTCACTCCGTCCTTATCGGCTGCTTATCGGACAGCTCGCGTGTCGCGTGCTCAGAGGGCTGCTCAGGGGATTGACCCGGGTGCGAGCATCGAGCCACCAATACATACGAGGGACCACGATGCCGACCTACATGGACGTTCACGACATTCCCGGGGTGAAGGCCGCCGACGTTGCCGGCGCACACGAGGCCGACGTCAAGATCCAGGGGCAGTACGGCGTCAACTACAAGCAGTACTGGGTCAACGAGACGGAGGGCAAGGTCTTCTGCCTGGTCGATTCGCCCGACAAGGAGACCGCGGCACGGGTGCATCGCGAGGCGCATGGGCTCGAGGCGCACACCCTGTACGAGGTCGAGCAGGGAGACTAGGCCTCGTCTCCGCGGCGGCGGGATTCGTAGCGACGACTGTTACGTCGGCGCTGGCCTGACGTCAGCGGCGGACGGGGCGCCGGCCCGGTCGTGGCGGCGGGCGTCCGGCCGGGGGGCGCCTTCCCACGGCCGCGAGGATCGCCTCGGCGTGCCGGCGGCTGGTTCGCAGCTCGTCCCGCAGCCGCGCGACGCTGACCGAGCCGGGCATGTCGTCGACGCGCGCACGCAGCGCGGCCCAGACCTCGGCCGGATAGTCGATCCCCGGAGCGATCGAGCGCAGGGCGCCGCTCGCCCGCAGCTGGTCGACGACGTTCGGCGGAATGCCGAGGCGCGCGGCGATGCCGTCGACGCGCGGCGGGTTCGACCCGGCAGCCCGCAGGCCCGCGAGCAGCGTCTCCACGCGCTCGCCCATCTCCGGGTCGAGCCCGCCCTGCGCCTCCGGCAGCCGCAGCCTCCGGCCGCTGCGGACCACGCGCCCGTCGGCGGCGAGGTCGTCGATCACCCGGCGCAGCTCCGCATCGGCGAGGGTGAGAGGGGTGCCTCCGCGATGGCCCCGGGGACCGCTCCGAGCGGCGATCGAGCGGACGCGTGCGACAAGCGCATCCATCCGCAGGTCGGCGGCAAGTGGCTGCTCCCGGTGAAAGCGGCGGAGCGCCTGCAGCGCGAGCCGCTCCACGAGGTGCCGTTGTTCGGGATCGATCGCGCCGATCGGCTCGGCCATCACAAGGGGCGCGTTTCCTCGAGCGCGATGCGCATCGCCGCGGCCTCCTCGTCGGACAGCGGGTGCGCGGACCTGCCGCCCTCGATCGACTTTGCGAAGACGCGCGTGGACGCCCGGCCATGCAGGCTGCTCAGGACGATCCCATCGTGGCGGGCGTCGAGGAGCGCGAGCGCGAAGCTCTGATCGGACCCGGTGTCCTCGAACGGGTTGAACCGGACGAGGCCGATGTGCTGGATGCCCTGCTCGGTGCGACGGATCAGGATGTCGTGCAGCTCCTCCATCTCGGTCATGCGCGACCCCGCCTTGGCGATCTGGTCGGCGTGGGCGGCGAGCAGCTCATGAAGCGATCCCCCACCGTCGCGGTCGTCCCGGACGAGGTCGCGATAGCTCTTGACCGCCCGCCGCAGGCGCGACGTCTGGAGCACGACGAGGATCAGGAGAAGCGCCACCACGCCCACGAGAAGCCCGAAGGCGACGGTGAGATTGTCGGTCAGGAGCCGATCGAGGTCGGTCATGGGCGGCGGTATGATAGGCGCTCCCGTGGCGCGCCGGCCCGACCGTGGCGCGCCCACCAGAGCCGGAGAATCGAGGGATCGATGCCACGTCGAGCAGGGAAGGCCGCCAGTCGCCGAGCGCGGCAGCGACCGGTGAGGCGCCCGCTCCAGCACGTCATGCTTCCCCCGCCCGAGTCCGCGCTACCGCCGGTCGGAACCCCCGATGCGCGGGAGGCCATCTCGCTGGATCCGCCTCGGCGGGTGGTGCAGCCCTCCGGTGCGCCAGCGGGCTCGAACCTGTCGGTTCGCGAGCGCGCCGAGTACCACTACGTCGAGCGCGACCTGCGCAACATCGCGGTGCTCTCGCTGCTGATGGCCGTGGGCCTGCTCGTCGCCTGGATCGCCTTCTCGCAGCTCGGCCTGATCAGCTAGGGGCTTCGTCGCCCCCTGACCCGCGCTTGCGTCCCCGGCGCGACTCCAGGCGCTGTCGACGCAGCCGCGCCAGGCGCTCGCCGATCTTGATCTCGAGCCCCTCGTCGGCGGGTTCGTAGAAGACCCGCCCGACCAGAGCGTCCGGCAGGTACTGCTGCTCGACGTCCGCATCGGCGTAATCGTGCGGGTAGAGGTAGCCCTTGCCGTAGCCGTGCTCGCGCGCCAGCCGTCGGTGGGCCGATGGCCGCAGGTGGAGCGGGACCGGCAGTCGGCCGTGCTCCTCGACCTCGGCCAGCGCCGCGAAGTACGCGGCCCCCGCGCGGTTCGACTTCGGGGCCGACGCGACGTAGGCCGCCGCCTGCGTGGCGGTCCATGATACCGTTAGACGCGGTCCCTCCACGGGACGCGCAACGGAAGGGAGACACACGATGACCCGCGCACGAGCGGCGGCGTACCTCCGAAAGTCGAAGGACGCGAGCACGAAGGCCGACCACCTCTCCGCGCTGATGGCCTCGGTCCGCGCCGACGGGCAGGAGGACGCGGTCGTCTACGACGACTGGGCGAGGTCCGGCGACATCCGAAAGCTCGCGAAGCGGATCGGGTGGCGCGACATGTGCGCCGCCATCGAGCGCGGCGAGCACGACGTCGTCTTCATGAACGACCTGGACCGGGGCGGCCGGTCCATCGAGGAGTGGGCGCGCTTCATGCGCGTGGCCCGCGACCGCGGGGTCCGCGTCGTGGCGGGCGGCGTCGACTGGGCCGCGCCCGAGCGGAAGCTGGAGTTCTACCTGCGAGCGGTGTTCGCGGAGGAGGAGCTCGAGCGCGCCAAGTCCCGGTCGGCCACGACGACGCGCATCCGCGAGGGCCGAGGCGATGAGACGACCGCCTCGCAGCCGCCGTACGGCTACCGCCTGGCGCGCGCGGCTGACGTCGGGCAAGTGACCGCGGACTGCGCCGACCCTCGACGGGTCGTCCTCGTCCCCAACCCCGACGAGCCGCTCGCGCCGGTCCTCGACGCGATCGCCGAGACCGGAGGCAACGTCCTCGCGGCCGCCAAGCTCCTGACGGAGCGCGGCGTGCCGACGCGCGGCGGTCGGCCCTGGTCCGCTCGCGCGCTCGGCCGCATCGCCGACCGGGAGGGCGCGCTGCGGACGCGGCGCGGAACCGGCGCCCGGTCCAGGCGACGCGCTCCGTCGGACGCTCCCCTATCGCGCCTCGTCGAGTGCCACTGCGGGACGCTGATGACGCCCGGCCGAGATCGGCGCACCGGACGATGGGTCGAGCTGTACTGCCACGTCGGCCACCGCCTCGGCACCGCCGCCCACGGCCGTGTCACCGCGCGAGCCCGACACGTCCTCGACCTGCTCCGGTCGGAGACGGCGCGACTCTCGACCATCCACATCGAGCGCTCGACCACGAGCGAGGACGCCGCCGAGCGCCGGGCGCGGGTCGAGGCTCGCCGGGCGCGGTTCGCGATGATGTTCGGCGAGGGCGAGGTCGACGAGGCCACCTGGCGCCGGGAGCAGGAGCGGGCGCGCCGGGACCTCGCGGAGGTCGAGGACGTCGAGGACGCCTGGGCGGGGTTCTCGCCGCGGCGGCCGCTCGTCGACTGGGACGGGCCCGACGCCGACCTCGGCGAGCGGCTCCGGAAGATCGTCCGCGTCGTACGGCTCGGCCCGGACATGCTCCCGACCGAGGTCGAGTGGCGGCTTCCCTCCCTGGCGCGCCGCGCCGAGCGCGGGGCTGCCGCCTGAGGACGCGCCTGGAGGCCCAGAGCGCGAGAGAGCGACGCCTCCGCCGCGGGAGGCGTCGATCCGTACCCAGGGATCGCGACCGCGCTCCTACCGCCACGCTCTGTAAGTCTTGAACGGTCGGTGTGTTCAAGCGGGTGTGGTAGGGTCGTTTCGAGCTCGACGACGTCGGGCTCCGGAATGGCCAGAAGTCGCCGGCACGCCGACTAGGCGGACGACCGGACCAACGGCGTAAACGTCCGCTAACGAAGGCCGCGAAGCTCCAGGAGGAGCGACGTGGCCTTTACGCTGCCCGCAGAGGCCCAGCGCCTCGCCAGCCTCCCCGACCGGGCGAGGCGGATCCGCTCGGCGCGCGTCGGCGCCGAACTCTCGATGACGGTCGTCGCCGCCGCGTGCGGCTTCAGCGTCTCGTGCCTCTCGCACTACGAGAGCGGCCGCCACGCCATGAGCGATCGCCAGGTCGCGCGCGTCATGGCGGCGATCACGACGCTAGCTCGGCGTGAGCCAAGCTCGT
>JBDTWT010000069.1:0-8146 GCA_040006555.1 Chloroflexota bacterium | reverse complement strand
TGCCGATCTCCTTGAGGTACATGCGGACCGGGTCGTCGATGCCGATGAGGTCCGCGGCGAGCGCCTCGAGATCCTCCTCGCCCTGCGCCTTTGCCTTGGCCGTGGCCGGAGCCGCGGGCTCCTCCTCGTCGGCCTCCTCCTCCTCGACCTCGCCGATCAGCGTCGGCTGGTTCTCGGCGTCGAGGACCTCCACCCCGGCCTCCTCGGCCGCGGCGTACAGCTCCTCGAGCGCGGCCATCTGGGTCTCCGGGTTCGGCAGCGCTTCGAGAATCTGGTCGTGCGTGATGAAGCCATCCTCGCGGCCCTTCGCGAGAAGCGCGGCAAACGCTTCCGTGGACGCGAGATCGCCCCCCACGTCACCGTTCGACGCAGCCCGCGCGGCCCGCGCCTGGCCCGATGCCTTCGGAGCCGGCTTGGCAGCGCCCGTGCCAGAGGGCTTGGGTGACGGCTTGACCGACTCGGTCGCCTTGGCCGGGGCGCTGCTGGTCGGACCGGAGACCTTCGAAGGCGCCGATGCCTTCGGGGCGGCCTTCGCGGGCGCCGATGCCTTCGGGGCGGCCTTCGCGGGCGCCGATGCCTTCGGGGCGGCCTTCGCGCCTGGCTTCGTCGGCCCGGGTGTCTTCGCCGGAGCCGACGCCTTGGGAGCGGATGCCTTGGCGGCCGCTGCCTTGGGAGCCGGCTTCGTGGGCGCGGCCGGACGGGCGATGGCCTTCGCGGGAGATGTCGCCTTCGTCGGCTTCACGGGGCTCGTCGCCTTTGCCGCCACCTTTGCGGGCGCGGACGACCTCGTGGCAGGTGCCCTGCTCGCCGCGGGCTTCTGCTTCGGCGCAGTCTTGTCCTTCGTCTCCGGCTTGCGCGTGGCCTTGGCCGGGAGCGTGGTCTTCGTGGCCACGTTCAGCTCCTTCCTTCAGCGGCCACCAGGGCCGGCATTCTCATCGTTCTTACCAACTGCTCACGCTCCTGCGTGAGCTCCTGGAACTGACGCTCCAGCTCGCGTAGATCATTCGACTCCGGGTCGTCCGAGGCGGCGCGGATCAGCGACTCGAGATCGGCGAGCCGCTCCTCGACACGCTCCACGCGCATCCGCACCAGGGAGACGCGGAGCGACTCACGGTCCGTTTCGGGGTCCGGGCGCACACCCAGCGACCGCAGCGACGCCAGCAGGGCTCGCGCCAGGCCGGCGGTGCCGACGTCGAGCCCGGCGACGAACGCCTCGAGCCCCGGTCGGCCGTCCTCCGCGGCCGCAATGGCGGCGCCCCACGCTCGAGCGAGCGCGGCGCCGGATTCGTCGCGGAACGGGAGCCGGTCCGTATCGGGCAGCTCGGCGGTGAGCCCCGGATTCAGGAGCATCAGCCCGAGCGCTTCCCGCTCGGGCCTGCTGAGCTGCGGACCATCGACCGCGTCGGGCGTCTCCGAGGCGACGGGACGCACGGCGATCGGTCGGCCGCCGTGGGAGAGCTCGTCCCGGAGGACGCGCTCGTCGATGCCCGCCAGCTGCGCGAGCCGAGGGACGTAGGAGTCCTGCTCAACGCGATCCGGGATGCGCCGCAGGAGATCGAGCATGCGACGCGTGTAGCCGCTCCGACCCTGCGGGCCTCGCATGTCCACCTCGGCCGCGGCGCGCTGCATGAAGTACGGCAGCAGCTCCTCCGCCTCGGCGACCGCCGTGCGCCAGCCGTCCGGATCGGTTCGGATCAGCTCGTCGGGGTCCTTCCCCGCCGGGATCCGGATGACGCGCACCTTGCTGACGATGGGCCCGAGCTCCTCCAGCAGGCCGCGCTGCGTGGCGGCCTCCCCTGCCACGTCGACGTCGTACGCGAGCGCGACCGCGTCGGCGTATCGGTTCGCGAGCTCGACCTGGCCCTGGGTGAGCGCGGTCCCGAGGCTTGCGACCACGTTCGTGAACCCCGCCTGGTGCGCGGCCATGACGTCGGTGTAGCCCTCGACGATGACCGCGAGCTTCTCGCGCCGGATGGCCGCCTTGGCCTGGTCGATCGCGTACAGCGTGCGGCTCTTGTCAAAGAGCGGTGTCGCGGGCGAGTTCAGGTACTTCGGACCCTCGGCGCCCGGCATGATCCGCCCTCCGAGGCCGATCGGCCTCCCGGACGCGTCCCGGATCGGGATGATGATCCGACCGCGGAAGCGGTCGTAGACGCCGCCCCGGCTCGACGGGCTGGCGAGGCCGGCTCCCGAGAGCTCCCCCTCGCTGAAACCACGCTCGCGCAGGCGCTTCGTGAGCGCGTCCCAGGTGTTCGGCGCGAAGCCGATGGAGAAGCGCTCGAGCGTCTCCTCGCTGAAGCCGCGCTCGGCGAGGTAGGCGCGGGCGCGCTCGGCCTGGTGCGCCTGGAGGAGTACCTCGCGGTACCAGGCGATGGCGGCCTCCAGCGCGTCGCGGAGGCGCTTGCGGTGCCGATCCTCAGCCGCCGTCCGCTCAGAGAGCTCGACGCCGGCACGCTCCGCCAGGCGCTCGAGAGCCTCCCGGAAGTCGAGACCGTCGCGACGCATGACGAAGGTGAAGATGTCGCCGTGCTCGCCGCACCCGAAGCAGTGCCACGTCTCCCGCTCGGGCGTGACGATGAAGGAGGGTGTCTTCTCGCCATGGAAGGGGCAGAGCCCCTTGGAGACGCTTCCGGCCCGCTTGAGCGCAACCGTCTCTCCGACGATCTCGAGGGCGGGCAGCTTCGATTTGATCTCCGCGACGATCCCGGAGGAGGTTGCGATGGTCAGAGTCCCCAGCGCCGTGATGCGCTTGTCAATAGCCTCAGGAGTCCCACGGGGTTCATTTTACCACTTGTCAAGTGGCAGGTCGACTCCCGCGCGTGGCGACTACTTGTCGCGCGTCTCGGTCTGGGCGATCGCGGCCTGCGCGGCGGCGAGCCGCGCGACCGGCACGCGGAACGGGGAGCAGCTCACGTAGTCGAGCCCGACCTCGTGGCAGAACGCGATGCTCTGCGGGTCGCCGCCGTGCTCCCCGCAGATCCCGATCTTCAGCTTGGGCTTCGCGGAGCGTCCCTTCTCGACGCCCATTCGCACCAGCTGCCCAATGCCGACGGTGTCCAGCACCTGGAACGGGTTCTCGGGCAGGATCTTGCGCTCGACGTACTGCATCAGGAACTTGCCCTCGGCGTCGTCGCGCGAGAAGCCGAAGCCCATCTGCGTCAGGTCGTTCGTGCCGAAGCTGAAGAACTCGGCATGCTCCGCGATCTCGTCCGCGGTCAGGGCTCCGCGCGGCACCTCGATCATCGTGCCGAACTTGTAGTCCACCTGCTGGCCGCTCGCCTCCACGATGCGGGCGACCTCGGCCTCGAGGATCGTGCGGGTGTCACGCAGCTCGTTCACGTGCCCGACGAGCGGGATCATGATCTCGGGCAGCGGAGTCCTGCCCTCGGCCGCGACCCGCGCTGCCCCGGCGAGGATGGCGCGCGTCTGCATCTTCACAATGTCGGGCACCATCAGCCCCAGGCGAACGCCGCGCAGGCCGAGCATGGGGTTCTGTTCGCGCATCGCCTCGACGGCGTGCAGCAGCTCCTCCTTCTCGGCGAGCTCCGCGTCGTGCGACCCGTCACGCACGCGGCCGCGCTTGCCGGGCGCGAGGACCTTGAGGGCGCGGGTCGCGTCCTTCTCGCCGAACAGACGGGTGAGCGTCTTCTCGAGCGCCGGGCTCACCCGGTCCGTGACCGTCTCGGGCAGGAGGCGGGGCGTGACGTCCCGGAGCGTGCGGAGCCGGGTCACTTCGGCGACGAGCTCCTCGTGGCTCGGCAGGAACTCGTGGAGCGGCGGATCGATGAGGCGGATGACGACCGGCAGGCCGTCCATGGCCCGGAAGAGGCCGGCGAAGTCATCGGTCTGGAGCCGCTCGAGCTCCTCGAGGGCAGTGTCGAACGTGCTGACCGCCTCGCGCTCGTCGTCGGTCAGCGAGCCGCCCGCATCGGCCTTCGCCTTCGCCGCGGTCGCCGGGTGTGCGTTGAGGATCATCCGCCGCACGGTCGGCAGGCGGTCCTCCTCGAAGAACATGTGCTCGGTGCGACACAGGCCGATGCCCTGCGCGCCGAACGCCCTCGCTCGCTCCGCGTCGCGCGGGTAGTCGGCGTTCGCCCACACCTGCAGCCGGCGAACCGCATCGGCCCACCCGAGCAGCGTCGCCAGGTCGTGCTCGTCCTCGAAACGCGCCTCGATGGTCGGCAGCTCGCCCGCGAAGATCTCGCCGGTAGTGCCGTCGATGCTGATCATCTCGCCCTCGCGGATCGTCTTGTCCCCGGCACGCATGACGCGCGCGGAGTAGTCGATCTTTAGCGTCTCCGCGCCGGCAACGCAAGGCAGGCCCATGGAGCGGGCGACCACGGCCGCATGCGAGGTCGCTCCCCCGCGGGCCGTGAGGACGCCCTTCGCCGCGAGCATGCCGTGCACGTCGTCGGGGCTCGTCTCGATGCGGACGAGGATCACCGGGTTCCCGGCGTCGCGTGCCTCGACCGCACGATCGGGATCGAGGACGGCCTGGCCGACCGCCGCGCCGGGTGAGGCGTTCAGCCCCTTGCCGAGCAGCCGATCGGCGAAGCCCGCCTTCGCGGCCTCGTCGAACCGCGGCAGGAGAAGGTGGACGATCTGCGCCGGGTCGACGCGCTGGAGCGCCTCGTCGCGAGTGATGAGCTCCTCGTTCGCCATGTCCACGGCGATCTTCACCGCGGCGGGAGCCGTCCGCTTCCCGGAGCGCGTCTGGAGCATGTACAGCTTCCCGCGCTCGATGGTGAACTCGAGATCCTGCATGTCGCGGTAGTGGCGCTCGAGGCGCTGCGCGATCTCCTCGAACTGGGCGTACGCCTCGGGGAGCTCGTCGCGCATCTGGCTGATCTTGGCCGGAGTCCGCACGCCCGCCACGACGTCCTCGCCCTGCGCGTTCGTCAGGTACTCGCCGTAGAGCTCCTTCCCGCCGGTGTTCGGATTGCGCGTGAACGCCACGCCGGTGCCCGAGTCGTCGCCCATGTTGCCGAACACCATCGTCACGATGTTCACGGCAGTGCCCAGGTCGTGCGGGATCTTGTTGAACTCGCGGTAGTCATGCGCGCGCTTCCCGAACCAAGAGTCGAAGACCGCGCGGACGGCGAGCTCGAGCTGTCGATACGGATCGGTCGGGAACTCCTCCCCCGTCTTCTCTCGCACGATGTGCGTGAACCGATCGGCGACCTCGCGCAGTTGGTCCGCCGTCAGGTCGGTGTCGAGCTTTGCCTTGGCCTTTGCCTTCGCCTCGTCGAAGGGCTCGTCGAACTCATGCGCCGGGATGTCGAGGACGATGCGCCCGAACATGGCCACGAACCGGCGCCAGGCGTCCCAGGCGAAGCGCTCGTTGCCCGTGAGGCGGATGAGCCCCTGCACGGTGTCGGGGTTCAGGCCGAGGTTGAGGACGGTGTCCATCATGCCCGGCATGCTGAAGGCGGCCCCCGAGCGGACGGAAACCAGCAACGGATTGTCCGGGTTGCCGAAGCCCCTGCCGGTCTGCGCCTCGAGGTCGTGCATGTGGGCGACGACGTCGTCCCACAGGCCGGGTGGGAACTCCTTGCCGGCCGCGTAGTACGCGTTGCATGCCGCCGTGGTGATCGTGAAGCCGGGGGGCACCGGCAGGCCCGCCTGCGTCATCTCGGCGAGGCCCGCGCCCTTCCCGCCCAGGAGGGCGCGCATCTGGGCGTTTCCCTCGCCGAACGTGTAGATCAGCTTGTCTGCGGCGGGTTGCTTCGCCTTCGAGCTGGTCGTCGCGCGCTTTCCGGTGGTCGTGGCCATGCGGCGTGTCGGCTCCTCATGCGAGCGGGCGGGGGAGCTCGATTGTAGCCGTCAGAGTCTAGGCGGGCGCCTCGATCGGGGCGACGTTGTCCCAGTCACGGAACGTCATCGCCACGTCCGCGCTGAACGTGTACGTGGCACCGTCCTCGACCACCGTGAACGTGGTGACCTGGCGGCCGCGGACCGGCACGCCGTCGTCGTTCACCCAGATGTCGAAGCGGCTCTCCCGGTGCGTCACGCTGTCGAAGTCGAGCATCCGGAAGTCACGGCCGCTTCCGCCGAGCCACTTCGTCACGAGCAGGTGGTGCAGGGTGATCCCGCTCGTCGTCTCGAGTCCGAGGTACTCGATCTCGCCGACCGTGGCGATCCGGGCGAACGGGCTCACGGGGTCTCCGTCACCGGGGATGTCCGCGCGAGCCCAGGGGGCGTCGGCGCCAATGCGCTCGTAGTAGGCGCCGGCGATCACCGCGGACGACACGGCGACCGTCTCTCCATCGGATGCGAACGAGCCGTGGACCACCCAGTCCTCGCCATTCACGACCATCGACTGGCTGGTCAGCACGTCCGACCCGGCCGGCTCCACCGCCCGGAGGGTGCCGTCGAGGTCGGCGGTGAACGCGGCGAAGGGGTCGCGCGCCTCCCGGAAGAACCGCAGGATCAGGAAGTCCTGCGGGCCGCGCGATGGCAGCGTGTTCGCGATGACCGGCGCGTCCGGCTCCCCTCCCCCGAGCACCACCACGGCGGTCACAACCGCGGTCGTGAGGAGGCCCACCAGCCCCGCGACCATCAGCGCGGCGGAGAACCGTCCATCGGCTCGCGGCTGCGGGGGCGCGACCGCGCGCGGCGCGGCGTCGAGGCCGGCCGCGGAACGCCAGTAGTCGAACCCGCAGCCCGGGCAGTAGTGCGGCGCGCGCACGCTCACCCACGCGCAGGTCGGGCACGTGACCGGAGCTGGAGGATGCATGACTCGAGACATTTCCCGGGCATCGTCATCCCGGGCACCCGCCGCGTCCACGGCCGTATGGTCCCGGTCGAGGCCCGGTACCGATGCGCGGTACCCCTACCAGGGCTCCCCTGGGCGCCAGTCGATCGCGATCGGCTCCTCGAGGGCGATCCCGAGCGGGGTTCGGGGCGTCCGGAGCACCATTACCTCGCCGTCGACCCCGCCCGTGCGGATCCGCTCGCCGTCGGGCGTGCGGACGAACGTCGAGCCGGCCCACACGACCCACCCGAGGCCCCGGTAGAACCCCTGGTCGCGCGTGCCCAACGCGCCGATCTCGTACTCCTCCTGGATGATGCGCCCGGCCTCGGCCATCACCGCCGACCCGTGCCCCTCTCCCTGCGCCTCGGGGTGCGTGGCGACGTTCTCGACATACGCCGCGTCGAGGGTCACGTCGAGCTCCGGCCCGGTGAAGATGCGCCGGTCCACGATCATCGCGTGAGCGACGAGGCCGCCGTCGGAATGAGCGAGGACGTGTATCCCCTGCCCGACGCGCTCCCACACGCCGGCGAAGGGGAATCGGAAGGCCGCCTCGCACAGCGCGTTGATCTCCGAAAACTCCTCCGCCGACAGCTGGTCGGTGGAGGTGGTGCGGATCCGCCTGGAGGCGCTCATTCGCTCACGCGCAGCCAGCCGCGGCCAAACGCCAGGTCGAAGAGTGGACCGATGGCGGCGATCGCCTTCCCGACGGAGCCCGCGCGCTGGCGGTAGAGCGCTCGCGCCTTTCCGAGCACGCGCTCGCGATTCGCGCCCGAGACCTCTGCCGCAACGGCACGGAACTCGTCGAACGCAGGCCCATCGCGGTCCGCGAGCCACAGCGCGTCCGCGAGCGCCTCGCGCGCCTCGGGGTCACCGGGGAGCAGCTCGACGGCGCGGGCCGCCGCGCGGAGCGCGCCCCGCGCATCGCCCGTGCGGGCGAGCGCCTGTGCCAGGGCCAGCTGTGCGCGGCCGTTCGACGGATCCAGCCGGATCGCGCGGCGCGCCGCATCCACGCCCATCGAGGCCTGCGCGGCGCCGATGCGCTCCCGGGCCTCGGCGACCGTCCAGTCCGGCTGCCGAGGGTCGTTGCGCGCGAGGCGCCCGTACTCGGCCGCCGCGTCCCGGTGCGCGCCGCGCCTCGACAGGACGTTCGCGAGCAGCTCCCGGTAGCGAATCTCGTCCGGGTCGAGCCGCACGGCGTCGCCCGCGTGCCGCTCTGCCTCCTCGAGCCTCCCCAACGCGAGGAGCGCGCGGGCGCGGTGCTCGTGCGCGGCGTCGTCGCCCGGACGCACCGCCAGGATCTCGTCGGTCGCCTGGAGAACGGCCTCGTGGTCGCCGCGTTCGAGCGCCCGGGTGACGTCCTGGAGGCTGACGGGGTTCACGGCAGCGGCGACT
>JBDTWT010000068.1:0-8352 GCA_040006555.1 Chloroflexota bacterium | reverse complement strand
GAGCCACGTCTTCGGCTTCGGCGGAGGCGCAGGCGGCTTCGCTTTGGCGGTTGGCTTCGCCTGCCTGATCGGCTTCCGAATGGAGGTCGGTGCCGCGCGGGCCCCAGGAATCGCCTCGCGCACCGCGTTCAGGGTGGCGAACGGCCCGGTGACCCGCGGCTGCCCGAAGTCATCGGCCGTCTGCTGGTCGGTCAGGAACCAGCTGCCGTTGGCCTGCGCGACGCCGAACCGCTCGTCGCCGGTTCGGTAGCCGCCGTCCGGTTGTCGGATGAGCCGATCCGGGTCGGCGTCCGTTGCGGCCTTCTTCGACCTGGCCATCAGCCGCGCTTCCGGAACGCGAAGACCGATACGCCGATCGCCAGCAGCGCGACGGCCGCAAGGACCAGCAGTGCCGGTGGCACGGAGACTCCCGCTGCATTCCCCGGGGGGGCCAGCCTGGCCGGCGGCTGCCAGGCGTCATCGACCGGCCACTCGGTGCCCCCGCTGCCATCGGCAAACTCGAAGCAGAGCATCCGCGTCATCTCAACCCCACCACCAACGGGGCCTGCGTCAAAGGGCTTCAGGTCATGGGTGACCCAGATCATCGCCACGCGATCCGGCTCGGGCGGGGGAACGGGCGTGGCGACATCCAGCCCCAGGCCCCTGAGGGTGCCTTCGCCGACGAAGTCGTAGCTTTCGGCCAGGCACGTGGGATCGCCGAGCGGGGCCGCGGCCGGCTGTGCAACTGCTTGGGGGCCGCCGCCGAACAGGGCGGCGCAGCCGGACAGCATCATCCCCACGAACGCGCCAAGGAGGAGGTCAGTCGTCGGACGCGTCATCGCGCCTCTTCCATGCGAGGGCTCACCGAGCTGAGCACGAGATGCTGTGGTCCCGGCGGTGAGAGTCGAACTCACATGCCCTTGCGGGCAACGGATTTTGAGTCCGCCGCGTATGCCATTCCGCCACGCCGGGAATCAGACGAGTGGGAGCGGTCATTATAGAAATAGATGGCCGAGGCCCCCAAGACGACTCCAGCCGCGCGGACGCCGCCGCTTCAGGACGAGGCGGCGGTCATTGTGCGTGCCGCGGCGGGGGACCGGACGGCCTTCACCCAGCTCATGGAGCACTACCAGAGCGCGAGCTACGGCCTCGCCTGGCGCATCCTGGGCGATCCTGACCAGGCAGCCGATGCGACCCAGGACGCCTTCATCCATGCGTACAGGGCCATCAAGAGCTACCGCGGCGGGATCTTTCGCTCGTGGCTGCTGCGGATCACGGCGAATGCGAGCTACGACATCCTGCGTCGCGCCAAGCGACGGCCCTCCAGCCCACTGCCGGATCCGGAGGAGGGTGCCCCCGAGCTGCCGGACGCGGGGGCCGTCAATCCGCTCGAGGAGGCGACGAAGAGCGAGCTGTACCGCCACCTCGAAAGGGCCCTGCGACTGCTGCCGAACGACCAGCGCGTCGCGGTCGTCCTGTGCGACGTCTATGGCATGGACTACAACGAGGTGGCGGCGATGACCGAATCGGCGCTGGGGACGGTGAAGTCACGCATCCACCGCGGGCGTCTCCGCCTGCGCGAGCTGATGGCCGAGCACAGGGAACTCTTCCTCCGATGAGCGCGTCTGGACCCGCAGCATGCTGAACCAGGACCATCCGGACGACGAGCGCCTTTCCGCGCTCGCCGCAGGCGACACCGAGGCGACCGACGACGCCACGCTTCGCGCGCACGTCACCTCCTGTGACCGATGCGCCGACGCCGTGCGCGACATCGGCGTCCTGCGCGCCGCGCTCGCCGACCTTCCCGATATCGCCCCCCATCGACCGTTGCGCCTCCTGCCTCCCGTCGAGGCAGAGACGCCGAGCGCCGCCGATCGTCTCGGCCTCTGGGCGCGACGACTCTTTGCCCCCGCCCTCACCGCCGGCGCCGCGCTGGCAATGGTCGGCGTCGTGGGAACGGCGCTCCCGACGCTGGGCGGCATGGCACAGTCCGGAGGGGCCGACTCCGCCTCTGGCCCGAGCGAGCGGACCGCGGCCGTGGACGCCGAGGCGTCCGCCGGGCAGGAGCTCGCCGCTCCCTTCGCCACCGGAGACGCGGCCACCGGAGAAGCCGATGGGGGAGAGGGCGCCACGACCCTCGGGGCCGGCACAGACGAGGAGGCCACCGAGGACGTCGCCCGTGACTCTGCCCAGGCGGACGAGCTGTTCGCGGAACGCTCGCCGTGGCCGATGGTGCTCTTCGCGGGCATCGCCCTGATGATCGCCGCGGCGCTCCTGCGCTGGATCCTGGTGCCTCGGGCCGGCTGACCCGGCTCTAGAAGGCGCGCCCCGCGACGATCGCGAAGGCCAGCAGCAGGATGATCACGGCGGCCGCGATGAGCGCCGCCCAGCCCGAGTCGCGGAACATCGGCGCCACCGGCTCCGGTCGTGGGGGCCGTCGCGTGCGGATGGTGGGCACCTCACCGGGCTGCCGAAACGTCCGCGGCGCGGCGCGGGTCTCCGCGGCCGTGGCTCGCCAGGTGGCCCAGGTGCGCGTCGAGGTCGGCGGGGAGGTGCGGACAGCCGCACGCGATCCAACCCAGTGGCCGCCGGGGACGAGGAGCCCGTTCTGCGGATGCGCCCGGTCGTACTCGGCCCGCTGGATCGGGTTCGACAGGATGCTCCACGCCTCATTGATGCGCCGCATGCGCTCGGCCGCATCGGTGGCGCCCTCGTGGAGGTCCGGGTGGTGGCGCTTCGCCAGCACCCGGTGCGCCCGAGCCACCTGGAGCGGAGAGGCGTCGCGAGATACGCCGAGAATGTCGTACGGATCGAGCGCGCGACGGGTGGGCATCGGCTCCGATTCTACGGCGCCTCGCGGGCGGTCCGCGTGGGCGGCCCGCAGGCCGCCATCGGTCTAGACTCAGGAGCACCGATGGCTGACCGACGCCCCCTGCTCATGCTCATCGACGGGCCGAGCCTCGTGTACCGCGGCTACTTCGCCCTGCCGCCCCTCACGATGTCGGACGGGACGCTGGTGAACGCCGTCTTCGGCTTCCTCCAGATCGTGCTGCGCGGCATGGCGGACGTGAAGCCGGACTTCGCGATTCTCAGCTTCGACGTGGGGAAGCCGCAGTTCCGGTTCGACGCCTACCCCGAGTACAAGCAGGGACGGCCGAGCATGCCGGACGACCTGCGTGCGCAGTTCCCGATCGTCCGAGAGATCGCCCAGATGATGGGCATCACCATCCGCGAGCTCGAGGGCTACGAGGCCGACGACGTGATCGGCACGCTCGTGAAGAAGGCCACCGCGCAGGGCGTCGACACGATGATCGTGTCGGGCGACCTGGACGGGCTCCAGCTGGTGAACGACAACGTGCGGCTGCTCACGACGCGCATGGGTGTGGCGGCCACGGTGATCTACGACGAGGCGCGCGTTATGGAGCGCTACGGCCTCCGCCCGGACCAGATGCTCGACTACAAGGCGCTGAAGGGCGACACGTCCGACAACATCCCCGGCGTGCCCGGGGTCGGGGAGAAGACCGCCGTCCAGCTGCTCCAGCAGTTCGGCACGCTGGACGAGATTTACAACCGGCTGGACGAGGTGAAGGGCAAGCTCCGCGAGCGTCTCGCCGAGCACCGGGAGTCGGCCTTCATGTCGCGCGAGATCGGCCGGATCGTCACGGACCTGCCGGTTGAGCTGAACCTCGACGAGGCCCGCACGGGCCGATACGACCGCCGGGCGGTCGCCCAGCGCTTCCGCGAGCTCGAGTTCCGCTCGCTCATCGACCGACTTCCAGCCTCGAGCATCGCCCCGAGCGGCTACGACGGGCCGGAGGAGAGCGGCGGCGGGCTCCAGCTGAGCCTCGAGCTTCTCGGGGGACGAATGCCAGTGGAGACCGATGGCGCCGCGGCACGGCCGCCGCGCGAGCAGCCGGACCCGCTGGCCGATCCGGGCGGCGCGATCGAGCAGGTGGATCCCCGCATCGTGCGCTCGGACGCGCACCGCGCGGACCTCGACGCGTGGCTCGCCTCGCACGAGGGCTCGGTCGGGCTCGGCTGGTCCGCGGGAGCCGGACGTCCGCTCGAGCGGCCGCTGTTCGGCGTCGCCCTCGCCGCCGCCGACGGCAGCAGCTGGTACCTCCCGTGGAGCGACGACCGGCCGCTGCCGGCGTGGTTCGGCCGCGACGATCGCGACCTCGTCGGGCACGACCTCAAGCAGCTCATCGTGATGCTCGCGTCGCGCGGGACCGACCTGCACGGCGCCTGCTTCGACTCGCTCGTCGCGAGCTACATGGTGAACCCGGCCCTCCGCGCGCAGACGCTCGAGGACGTCGTCTCGACGCGCTACGGCGGGGTGCTGCCGGATCGGCCGCTCACCCCCGAGAGCGGCGCGGAGGAGGACGCCTGCGCCCGACGCGCGGCCGCCGAGGCGTTGACCGCGCTGCTCGTGCGACCGGCGCTGGAGACGGAGCTCACCGAGGGCGGCCTGATGAGCCTGTTCCACGAGGTCGAGATGCCGCTCGTGCCGGTGCTGGCCCGCATGGAGCTGGCCGGCGTGGCGCTCGACCTCGAGGCGCTGGCCGCGATGCGCGAGGAGTTCGCCGCGACGCTCGCCGCCCTGGAGTCGCGGATCTACGAGCTGGTCGGGCACCCGTTCAACATCGGCTCGCCAAAGCAGCTCGAGCAGATCCTGTTCACCGAGTTGGGCCTGCCGGCCACGAAGCGGACGCGGACCGGCTTCTCGACGGACGCATCGGTCCTGGAGGAGCTTCGCGAGCAGCACGAGGTGATCGGCCTGATCCTCGAGCACCGCCAGGTCTCGAAGCTGAAGTCCACCTACGTGGACGCGCTGCCGACGCTGGTGGGGGCGGACGGGCGGCTCCACACGAACTACCAGCAGGCGGTCGCCTCCACCGGGCGCCTGTCGAGCACGGACCCGAACCTCCAGAACATCCCGATCCGCACGCAGCTCGGGCGGCGCATCCGCCGGGCCTTCGTGGCGCCGCCGGGCCGCCTCCTGCTGGGTGCCGACTACTCGCAGCAGAAGCTCCGCATCCTCGCCCACGTCTCCGGCGACGCCGGGCTCCGCGCGGACTTCGCCGCGCATTCGGACATCCACCTCGCCGCCGCCGCCCGCGTCCTGGGTCTCGCGCCCGAGAACGTCGGCCCGAAGGAGCGGAGCGTCGCGAAGATGATCAACTACGGCATCGCCTACGGCCTGTCGGACTTCGGCCTCGCCGAGCGGCTGAAGATCCCGCGAGAGGAGGCGCAGAAGTTCATCGCCGACTACTTCGCCGCGTACGAGGGCATCCGCCGCTACACCGTCGAGATGAAGATCCTGGCGCGCGACCAGGGGTTCGTCACGACCCTCCTGGGCCGGCGGCGTTACCTGCCGGAGCTCTCCGCCCGCAACATGTCCCTGCGCTCCGCCGGCGAGCGGATGGCGATCAACATGCCGATCCAGGGCACCGCCGCCGACGGGATGAAGATCGCCATGGTTCGGCTCGACGCCGCCATGCGCGAGCGCGGCCTCCGATCGCAGATGCTGCTGCAGGTCCACGACGAGCTCGTCTTCGAGACCGATGAAGAAGAGCTGCCCGCCCTCGCGGCCCTGGCCGACGAGATCATGGAGAGCGCTCTCCCGCTCGACGTGCCCCTCGAGGTGGACCTCAAGGTCGGCCAGAACTGGGAGGAGATGGACCGATACGAGCCCGACGCGTCCGGCGCCTGGCGACGGGTGCCGAAGAGCGCGGGCGAGGTCGCGATCGAGGAGGCTGACGAGGACATGCTCATCACGCCCCTCGCCGGGGGTGCGTAACCGCCCGTTCGCCGGCTGCTCGGATTCGAAATATCGGCCGTAGCGCGCGCGGAGCGGTGGTTGCGCCGGGATCTGTCGAAATATCGGCCCCCGGGCCGCACGAGGCCGTTCCGGGCGGGCGACGTGAGCGTCGGCGGTGCCGAAATATCGGCTGACCCCCGCGCGGAGCGCACCTCCGGCGCAGAGCGACCGATATATCGAATCGCGCGACCAGCGCGGCCGCCCGGTGCGAGGCAGACTGAGCGAGATGCCCGAGCTTCCCGAGGTCGAGACGGTCGCCCGCGACCTCCAGCGCGAGGTGGCCGGTGCGACGATCACCGGCGCCACGGTCAACTGGGAGCGGACGATTCGTCACCCCCAGCCCCCCGAGCGGTTCGTGGTCGAAGTCGCCGGCTCCACGATCCGTCGCGTGGGCCGGCGCGCGAAGACGGTGCTCATCCACCTGGAGGACGGACGCGTCCTCACGGTCGCGCTGCGCATGACCGGCGCGCTCATCGTCGCGCGGCCGGGCACCGCGGACGACCCCTACGCGCGAGTCGTGTTCGACCTGGCCGACGGACGGCAGCTGCGATACCGCGACGTGCGGAAGTTCGGGCGCATCGGGCTGTGGCCCGGCGGTGGGTTGCGCAGCGTGGGTGCCGGGCGAGGCACGCGGTCGAGGCGCGTGGCGGAGGGACGTGGGCGCTACCGCATCGGCGAGGTGTTCAGCGGACACGGACCCGAGCCAATGGCGCGGGCCTTCACTGCGCGGCGCCTGGCCGATCGGCTCCAGCGGCGATCGGCGAAGCTCAAGACCCTGCTCCTTGACCAGAGCTTCATCGCCGGGGTCGGGAACATCTACGCCGACGAGGCGCTGTGGCTGGCTCGCCTGCACCCGCTGCGCGCCGCGGACACGCTGGACGAGGCGGACGTTCGGCGGCTGCACCGCGCGCTCCGGCAAGTGCTGCGGCAGGGCATCGCGAACCGAGGATCGAGCTTCAGCGACTACGTCCGCCCCAGTGGGAAGCGTGGCGGGAACGCCGAGCGGCTTGCCGTCTACCGGCGCACGGAGCGCCCCTGCTACCGATGCGGCCAGCCCATCTGCCGCATCGTCGTGGGCCAGCGCAGCACCCACTTCTGCCCGCACTGCCAGCCCGAGCCGGTAGCATCGGTCGAGCGATGAAGGTGATCGGGCTGACGGGCAACATCGGCTGTGGGAAGAGCACGGTCGCGAAGATGCTGCGCGAGCGCGGGGTGGCGACGATCGACGCGGATGCCATGGCGCGAGAGATCCGCTACAACGACGCCGATGCGCGCGCGGCGATCATCCGGCGCTTCGGAACGTACGACGCGGCCGAGCTTGCCAAGATCGTCTTCGCCGATGCGGACGCGCTGCATGACCTCGAGCGCATCCTGCACCCGCTCGTGCGCGGGCAGGTCCGCAGCAGGCTCGCCGAGCTGATCGAGGGCGGCGTCGAGTTCGCGTGCGTCGAGGCCATCAAGCTCCTCGAGTCTCCACTCGCGGCGGAGTGCGACCAGCTGTGGGTCGTCCACTGCGACGAGGCCGATGCGATCCGGCGCCTGGCCGAGTCGCGCGGGATGGACGAGGCGACGGCACGCGCCCGGATGGCGAGCCAGGGATCGCAGCTGGACAAGATGTCGAAGGCCGACGTCGTGATCGACGGCTCCGCGCCGATGGAGGAGACGCGGCGGCAGGTCCAGAACGCCTTCACCGCCCTCGCTGCCTGAGGGCCGCGCGGCCCCACGCGGCTAGAATCGATCACCCATGCCCCCCTTGAAAGTCCACGCCCCGTACGAGCCCACCGGCGACCAGCCGGCAGCGATCGCCCAGCTCATCGACGGTGTCGAGGGAGGGCTGAAGCACCAGGTGCTGCTCGGCGCGACGGGCACCGGCAAGACCTTCACCGCGGCCAAGGTGATCGAGGCCGTCCAGAAGCCGACGCTCGTGATGGCGCACAACAAGACGCTCGCCGCGCAGCTGTACCAGGAGTTCAAGGAGTTCTTCCCGGACAACGCGGTCGAGTACTTCGTCAGCTACTACGACTACTTCCAGCCGGAGGCCTACCTCCCCCGGTCCGATACGTACATCGAGAAGGACTCGTCGCGCAACGACGAGATCGATCGGCTCCGCCACAACGCCACGCGCGCCCTGTTCGAGCGCCGCGACGTGGTGATCGTCGCGTCCGTGTCGGCGATCTACGGCCTCGGTGCGCCCGTCGACTACGGGGCGACCGTCATCTCGCTCAAGCGGGGCGGTCGGTATCGGCGCGACGGCATCCTGCGTCACCTCGTCGACCTCCAGTACCAGCGCAACGACACGGCGCTGGGTCGGTCGAAGTTCCGGGTGCGCGGCGACGTGCTCGAGGTCCAGCCGCCGCACGGCGAGTACGTCGTGCGCGTCGACTTCTTTGGCGACGAGGTCGAGCGGATCGTGGAGATCGACGAGCTCACCGGGGAGGTGCTCGCGGAGCGCAACGAGGTGAACTTCTACCCGGCCACGCACTACGTGACGCCGCGCGACAAGCTGCTGGTGGCGATCGACAAGATCGAGGCCGAGATGGAGGAGCGGGTCG
>JBDTWT010000067.1:0-8359 GCA_040006555.1 Chloroflexota bacterium | reverse complement strand
CGCAGATGCGCAAGGCGATCGCCCGGAAGATGACGCAGGTCAAGCAGACCGTCCCGCACGCGTACACCGTCGTCGAGGTCGACATGACCAACGTCGTGCGCTGGCGCGAGGCGAACACCATGGCCTACAAGGCGCGCGAGGGAACGTCGCTGAGCTACGTCGCCGTGGTCGTGAAGGCGGTCACCGAGACGCTTCGGCGGCACCCGACGCTCAACAGCCAGTTCGCCGAGGACAAGATCGTCCTCAAGCAGGCGATGAACATCGGGATCGCCGTCGCGGTGGACAACGGGCTCATCGTCCCTGTCCTCCACGACGCCGATCAGCTGTCGATCAGCGGCGTGAACGCCCGTATCCGCGACATCTCGAGCCGCGCGCATTCGGGGAAGCTCCGTCTCGACGAGCTCCAGGGTGGGACCTTCACGGTGAACAACACCGGCTGGTTCGGCTCGGTCTCGTCGATGCCGATCATCAACGCGCCGGAGGTCGCGATCCTCTCGATGGAGGCCATCGTGAAGCGGCCGCGGGTCGTGGAGGTGAACGGCGAGGACGTGATCGCCATTCGGCACATGATGAACATGACCTGCAGCTTCGATCACCGCGTCCTCGACGGCGCGCAGGTCGGCTTCTTCCTGGCCGATGTGCGCAAGGTCCTCGAGGAGTGGAGTCCCGACACCCCCATCGGCTGAGCCAGCGCGGCTCCGCCCGAGGCTACGTCGCGAGGGTCCGGGACGCGCTCAGAACGCGGGCCGCTGTTCGTCCTTGCCGCGCATGCGCTTGACGGCCGGGATCCAGGCCAGCGCGACGCCGGCCTGGAGGATCACCCACAGGATGACGAGCAGGCCCGGGCCGCCGACGATCGCGCCGGGAATGGCCCACACCGTGATGCCATCGATCACGCCGAGCGGCCCGAGCGACACCTCGCCCACGGACCCCTGCGCTCCGTCGGGCTCACCCAGGCCGAGCACCACTGCCGCAGCACCGCTCGCATCCAGGGCCGGCGCGGAGGGCGGCGCGCCCCCGCCAACGGGCGGAACTGCCCCCGCAGTCGCCACTGGCGAGGGGCTCGGCGTCGGCGACGTGGCGGCAGAGCTGGGGAAGACCGTCGGGGTCGGCGTCGCGGGCCGAACCGTCGGGAGCGGCGGAAGCGTCGGCAGCGGGACGATCGGAAGAACCGGGGTCGGGGTAGGCGTGGGGGGCGGCGTGGGCTCTGGCGTCGGAGTCGGCGTGGGCGTGGCCCCCAGCAGCACGAGGACCGCGATCGGCGTCCCGATCTCCTCGGCACCGCTGCAGTCCTGCGGTCGGTGCGCGTGGTTCGTCCACGTCCATGTGCCCGCCTGGGTCGCGACCGCCGTGATCGTGAAGGTGATCGACTGCCCGAGCTCGAGTCGACCGCCTCCACTGAGACTGTGCGCGGCCACCTTGTTCGGGAAGACGACCGCCTCCCATGCATCGCCGTTCGATGTGGTTCCGGCCGTCGCGCCCACGATGTCGAAGGTCTCCGGCAGGTCCACTTCGAGGCAGCCGAGCTCGGTCAACAGGTCGAGGTTCGTGGCCGTGAGCGAAAAGGTGGTCGCAACGCCGGATGTGGCCGTCAACGGGGTGCCCGTCAACGTCCAGAGGAGGAGTGCGGCCGCAGGGGTCGCGGAGGTCGCAATCCCGATCAGCGCCAATGTCGGGGCAAGCCAGCGCCGAATCACGCCCGGCGCGAAGCGCGCATCACGCGACCTGCCGGCTCGGACGCCAGACGCCGGGCGTCTTCTCGCCCGGAAGCGGAGCATCGGCCGCCGTCTCGATGCCGGTGATGAAGGAGGTGACCAGCTCCTCCTGGAGCTGGGTGCCTGCCGCCTCGCCGAGGCGCTTGAGCGCCTCCTCGATCGACAGCGCCTTCCGGTACGGCCGCGTGGTCGTCATGGCCGAGAACGCATCGGCAACGGCGAGCACGCGCCCGATGACGGGAATTCCCTCGCCCTCGAGGCCCTCGAGATAGCCCTTGCCGTCCCACCGCTCGTGGTGGTGCTTGATCCCCGAGCGAACGAGGTCGACGTGCGGGACGTCGCGAACGATCGCCTCGCCGAGCGCGACGTGCTGCTGGAAGACGCCGAACTCGTTGGCCGTGAGCTTTCCCGGCTTGCGCAGGAGCGCGTCGGGGATGCCGATCTTGCCGATGTCGTGGAGGAGACCGGCGAGGTGGATCATGTCGAGCATCTCGTCGTCCAGCCCGAGCTGTCGCGCAAGGAAGACGGCGTAGCGCGCGACGTCCTCGGAGTGGCGCTTTGTGTACCGGTCCTTCGTGTCGACCGCGATGACGAGGCCCTGGAGCACGTCGAAGCTGCCGGCCGTGACCTTCTCTTTGTCGTCTCTGCGCGCGATCGCGACCGAGTCGCCGCCGCTCGCCTTTGCCTCGGCCAGCGCCACGCTGGCCTCCGAGAGCAGATCGGTGACCGACGCCGCGTGCTCCGGGAACGCCGCGACACCGATGCTGACGCTCACCGGGAGCTCCTCCTCCGAGTCGGGCATCCGCAGCGCGACCTGCCGCAGGCTGGCCTGGAGGCCCTTGACCATGCGCTGGACGTCGGCGAGGGAGACATCCGGGTAGACCACGACGAACTCATCGGGGCCGTAGCGCGCCGCATCACCACCGTTCGCCTCCAGGTCCGCGACGAGCCTCGCGACGAGGAGCAGCACCTCGTCGCCCGCCTCGTGGCCGTGGGTGTCGTTGAAGAGCCGGAAGTTGTCGATGTCGACCAGGGCGACCGCGATCTGGCGCTCCTTGCCACGCGCGGCGTCGACCGCGTCGGCGAGGTACGCGACGATCGAGCCGTGGTTGAGCATCCCCGTCAGCGCGTCGCGCCGCGTGGCCTCCACGAGCTGCGTCTGCTGGCGGGTGAGGCGCGCCTGGGCGGCGCGGAAGACGAAGTACAGGATCGCCGCGAGGAGCATCGAGGCCGCGAGGGTCACGATCATGATGTCCCGACGAGCGGCGTCGAGGCTCGCGAGCAGGTCGCTCGCGTCGCGGCGCAGGCTGATCACGCCCACGACCTCGTCGTTCGACAGGATCGGCAGCTGCTCCTCGAGAACTCCCACCGTGGCCGATTCGGTCGTCAGGCCCGCCCACGGGGTTCCTCCAAGTGCGTCCTGGACGGTGGGGTCCGTGGCGTCCGTCGGCAGTGCCTCGACATCAGGCCCCCCTGACGCGACGATCTCGCCGCTGGGGTTGCGCAGCGCAAACGCCGTGATGCCGTCCTGGCTGGCCAGGGTCTCCATGTTGCCCTCGAGCTCGGCCCGCCGCGCGTCCGACGGACCTGCCGCGGAGAGGTCTCCGGTTCGGAGGTTGCCCTCGACGAACAGCTCGACGAGGTCGCGGTCGCGGGACACGATGGAACGGAGCGCCGTCTTCGACAGGTGGTCGGAGGCGACGGCGACGAGCGCGCTCGCGGTGACGCCGATCAGCACGAGGAAGATGCCGAAGACAAGCGCCAACAGCATCGGCCTGCGCGTGCGATCCCGGAGGGTTCGGCGAGCACGGTCCATGGGTAGGGGACGCTACGGGTTGATGGTCCCGGGATCGATAGGACAATCGGCGCCATGGTCCCTCGGTCGCTTGGGGAGCATGCCGCGCGGGGGCGTCCGGTGCGTCCGCGCACATGACCACGGCAGGACTCCCGTGTCCGCGGGCCGAATGAACCGATTGCCCCGGCCGACGTCGGCGCGTCGCTTCGCTAGACTTCGAGCGTGGCACTCGACGCACCGCGACCGGACTTCTCGACGCTCGGCGAGCTCACCGTCGTCTCAAACCCCACGGGCGGTCACGCCTCGCCATCGGAGGTGATGTATCCGGGCGGCCCGCTGCTCGACGGCGGCCTCCTGGGGCCCGGCGACCCGGTTCCGGAGAACGCCGGCCCGGGTGGGCGACGGCCCGAGTGGCTCAAGGTCCGCGTCGGAGCCGGCGCCACCTACGCCGCTACCCGGCGCGTCATGCGGGACGAGTCTCTCAACACGGTCTGCGAGGAGGCGCGCTGCCCGAACATCGGGGAGTGCTGGAGCCTCGGCACCGCGACCTTCATGATCCTGGGAAGCGTCTGCACCCGGAACTGCGGCTTCTGCGCCATCGACACGGGGCGCCCGCCCGTCACCGATCTCGACGAGCCGCGCCGCGTGGCGCAGGCGACCCGCGACATGGGCCTGAAGCACGTCGTCGTGACGATGGTCGCGCGCGACGACCTGCCCGACGGCGGGGCGCAGATGGTCGCGGACACGATCCGCCAGATCAGGGTCGAGAACCCGGGCACGAGCATCGAGGTGCTCATCAGCGACCTGAACGGCCGCCTCGGCGACATTCGGACGGTCGTCGAGGCCCAGCCCGACATCCTCAACCACAACGTCGAGACGGTCCCCCGCCTCCAGCGCGCGGTCCGTCGGCGCGCGCGCTGGGATCGGTCCGTATCGGTCCTCGTCGAGGGGCGGCGGATCGCCGCCGAGATCGGCTTCGACGCCATGGTCACGAAGACCGGGATCATGCTCGGGCTCGGCGAGACATGGGACGAGATCGTCGGAGCGATGAGCCTGCTGCGGGAGGCCGAGGTCGACGTGCTCACCATCGGCCAGTACCTGCGCCCGTCCGCGAAGCACCTGCCGCTGGCGAAGTACTACACGCCCGCCGAGTTCATGGCGCTGCGGAGGATCGGCACAGGGATGGGGTTCCAGCACGTGCAGTCCGGGCCCCTGGTGCGGTCGAGCTACCACGCTGCCGAGCAGGTCCCGGGTCGCGAGACGGCAGCGGCGGTCTAGGGCCCGATGGCGCTCCGAGACATCAGCCTCGCGCCACGCGCGGCGGGTGCGCGGCGGCCAGATCGGACCGCGCCGCACCGCCCGGCGAGCGACGGCCATCCACTGGTCGCCGCACACGGCGGCCTGCTCACCGTCGAGCGGCTGGGGACGGTCGCCTACGAGCCCACCTGGGAGCTCCAGGAGGAGCTGGCGGGCCAGCGTCGAGAGCGAAGCATCGGCGACCGGCTGCTGCTGCTCGAGCACTTTCCGGTCTACACCGTCGGTCGTGGGGGCGACGAGTCGAACCTCCTTGCGACGCCGGAGCGGCTGCGGCAGCTCGGCGCGCGGCTCATCCGCGTCGATCGCGGTGGCGACATCACGTTCCACGGGCCAGGGCAGCTCGTCGCCTATCCGATCGTGCAGCTCCACGACCCGCTCGACCTGCGGCGCTACGTCCGCACGCTCGAGGCCGCGATCATCGACACCGCGGGCGCCTTCGGTGTGCGCGCGGGGCGCGTGGACGGCCTCACCGGCGTCTGGGTGGACGATCAGCGCAAGCTGGCCGCGATCGGCGTCCGCGTGAAGCGTGGGGTGACGACGCACGGCCTGGCGCTGAACGTGAACACCGACCTGCGCTGGTTCGACGAGATGATCCCGTGCGGGATCGCCGGCAAGGGGACGACGTCCCTGGCCAACGAGCTCGGCCACCGCGTGGAGATGGAGCTCGTGGAGGCCGACCTCGCTCGCCGGCTCGCCACGCACTTCGCGCAGCGGATCGGCTCCGGGGCGCCCGGCGTCATCGGTCCGGCGGGCACTCGAGAGCAGTGAGCCCCGACGAGAGCGTCGTTCGCCGTGCCGGCGTGACGGCAGAGCCCGGCCACGCGGTCCGGATCGAGGTGGGCGCCTTCGGGCCATGGCAGACGAACGCCTACCTCGTCTGGGACGGGCGGTCGGCCGATGCGCTCGTGCTCGATCCCGGCATGGGCGCCGCGGGGCCGCTGATGGAGCGAGCGGCCATCGACGGCCTGCGCCTTCACCTCATCGCCAACTCGCACGGCCACATCGACCACGTCTTCGACAACGCCCCGCTCGTGCGCGCCTCCGGCGCGCCGCTGGCGATCCATCCCGACGACGCGTACCGGCTCGCGGGCAAGAACGATTACGGGATCGAGGTGGAGGCGAGCGTCGCGACCGAGGACCTCCGCGAGGGGGAGCAGGTCCGCATCGGCGACCTGGCCTTCGACGTCCTGCATACACCGGGGCACACCGAGGGCTCGGTCTGCCTGTACGAGGAGCGGCGTGGGCTGCTTCTGTCGGGCGACACGCTCTTCCCCTCCGGCTGGGGGCGGACCGATCTGCCAGGTGGGGACGAGGAGCAGCTGGTCGCCTCGCTCGCGCGCCTGTCGCGCGAGATCCCGGGCGACGTCCGCGTCCTCCCGGGGCATGGACCGGAGACCGTCATGTCGCGCGAGCTCCCATGGCTGCGGCGCGTGGCCAAGTCCGGACGCTTGATCCTTCCCGACTGACGGCCGGGCATCGGTCGTGCGGGGTAGCATCGGCCTGGGCAACGCAAGGAGAAGCACTGGCCGATGGCGAAGCTGCGCATCACTCGACTCGGGCACGGCGGGGTGCTGTACCGCTCGCCGAACGACGTCTGGATCTGGGTCGACCGCTGGACGGGCGCCCCGACGTATCCGGATGCCTACCGCACCGCGGAGCAGGTGAACGTCGTCGCTCCGACCCACGGCCATTTCGATCACGTCGGCGAGGGCCTCGGCGACCTGCTCGAGCTCGCGCGGGTCGAGGGCGCGACCGTCGTGTGCAGCCATGAGATGAGCGTCTTCCTGGCGGGCGAGGGTGTCGAGGCGGTCGGCATGAACCAGGGCGGGACGTTCGAGGCGGCCGGCATCGGCTTCACCATGGTCAACGCCGCCCATACCGGCGGCGCGACGCTCAATCTAAGCGGCGGGCAGGTGACGCGGGAGCTCGGGTGCTGGGGCTGGGTCATCGAGTTCGAGGACGGCATGACCGTCTACCACTCCGGCGACACCGATCTGTTCGGCGACATGCGGCTGGTCGGCGAGCGCTTCAACCCCGAGGTCGCGGTGCTGCCCATCGGCGGCCATTACACGATGGGACCCCGCGATGCCGGGAGGGCGCTCGACCTGATCGGCGCGTCGACCGTGATCCCGGTGCACTACGCGACCTTCCCGGCGCTCGCCGGGACGCCCGAGCAGCTGCGCGATCACACCTCGGCGGAGGTCATCGCGCTTGAGCCCGGGGAGACCTGGGAGGTCACCTAGCGCGGGGTCCACCTCACGGGCATTTGGTACGGTCAGCGCCATGCCCCCCGTCACCGCCGCCAATGGCATGGTCGTCACCCCGCATCCGCTCGCCACGCAGGCTGGCGTCGAGGCGCTGCGTGCCGGGGGCACGGCGGTGGATGCCGCCGTTGCCGCCAACGCGATGCTGGCCGTCGTGTACTGCAACGCGTGCGGCATCGGTGGCGACGCGTTCGCGCTCGTCTGGGATCCCGGTGAGGGCCGCCTCAACGGCTTCAACGGCAGCGGCCGGTCCCCCGCCGCATTGACCATCGAGGCGGTGCGTGAGGCCGGGCACGAGGCCATGCCGATCCGGGGCGCGCTGCCGGTCACCGTCCCCGGGGCCGTGGACGCGTGGGCGCAGCTCGTCGAGCGATTCGGGCGGCGCTCGCTGGCGGACGCGCTCACCCCCGCCGCCCGCACGGCCGAGTCAGGCTATGCGCTGACCGCCATCAACGCCCGGTCGATCGAGGGATTCCTCTCGGACTTCGACGACGCCGCGAGGGCGGTCTTCGCGCCTGGCGGGCGCGCACCGTCCGCGGGCGACACGCTCCGCCAACCGCTGCTCGCCGCGACGCTGCGCGCAATCGTGGATGGCGGCCGCGACGCCTATTACGGAGGGCCGATCGGTGCGGAGATCGCGCAGGCCCTCCAGGCGGCCGGTGGCGTGATGACCGCGGATGACATCGCCGCCCACCGGGGCGACTGGGCTGATCCGATCAGCACGACATACGCGGGGGTCGAGGTGGCGACCATGCCGCCCAACTCTCAGGGCATCACGGCGCTCATGGCGCTCAACGTCCTCGGGGTGCTCGCCGCGGATCCGGCGTGGCCGGACCTGCGCCTGACGCCGGCGGGCTCGCTGCTGGACCCCGACCGGCTCCACGCCCAGATCGAGGCGCTCAAGGTCGCCTGGAGCGAGCGGGACCGATGCGTCGCCGACCCGGACCGCGGACTGGCCGACCCGGCCGATCTGCTGGCGCCGGCCCACGCGCGCTGGATGGCCTCGCGGCTCGCGCCGGACCGCGCTCGGCGGCTCGAGCCGACGAACCCGCCCGGCGGAGGGACGGTCTACCTCTGCGCGGCCGACGCGGACGGGATGATGGTGAGCCTCATCGAGTCGAACTACATGGGCTTCGGGTCGGGGATCATGGGCGGCTCGACCGGGATCATGCTTCAGAACCGCGGCGCCTACTTTTCGCTCGATCCGGACCATCCGAACGCGCTGGCCCCCGGCAGCCGGACGCTGCACACCCTCATGCCGGGGATGC